>NZ_JBHXEG010000085.1:0-37908 GCF_042724935.1 Kitasatospora sp. NPDC127060 | reverse complement strand
ACCGATATATACACTCCCTAATTCGGCGGCAGCGTCATTTTTTTATAAGACACACCGTGGCGCGCTGGGTGACCGGCGCGCGGGGCCTGGTGGCCCGGCGCGCCGGTGTCGTCCTGACGGTGGCCGCGTTCGACGTCGCCGACGGCCGGGTGACCAGGATCTGGGCGGTCCGCAACCCGGAGAAGCTCCGCCGGTGGACGGACAGGGCCTGAGCCGCTACCCGGCCGCCTTCATGAACGATGTCCAGATCCGGCCCGGCAGTTCGGAGTCCGGGGTGTCCGGTGCCGCCCCGCCGACCCCCTCCAGCGAGAGCAGCTTCATGTCCTTGAGGTCCGCCCGGAAGACGGTGACCGCCGTCGACAGCTGCCCGTTGTAGCCGACGGTCCAGCCGGCGGTACGGTCCGGGGTGGTCCCGGGCTTGGCCGCCAGGCCGGGGCCGGCCGCCGCCAGGGACTGGGCGCTGCCACCGCGGACCGCGCCCTTGAGCGCCGTGTCCACGTCCGCCGCCACCGCCGCGGGCAGGGCCCGGACGGCGGTCGGCAGCCGCAGGTCGACCGCGGCGCCGTTGCGGGTGACGCCCAGCACCGAGTACGGGTCGGTGTGGCTGCCGCCGGCCGCGAAGGCGGCGTAGGCGTCGGCGGCGCGGATGGCGCTGGGCGTGGAGTTGCCCGTGCCGAAGGCGGGCACCAGCTCGCCCATGCTGTCGGGGAGCAGGCCGAGGGCGGCCGCGGTCTGCTGCACGTTGTCCAGGCCGACGTCCATGCCGAGTTGCATCATCGGCCCGTTGACGGACTGTTCGATCGCGCCGCGCAGGCTGACCCGGCCCCAGCTGCGCTTGCCGTCGTTGGCGGTCTTCACGATCTTCCCGTCCCGCCCCCAGTACGGGCCCTCCGGGGTCTGCACGTTGACCCCGTTGTCGCCGTCGTAGGTGGTGCCGGGCGTCACCGGGGTGCGGGGGCCGCCGCGCTGGTGCTGCACGCCCTGGCTGAGTCCGGCCGCGTACACCAGCGGGGTGAAGGCCGAACCCATCGGCACCGTCGAGGTGTTGGCGTTGTCGAAGCCCTGTTTGCGGTAGTCGGGGCCACCGTAGAGCGCGACGATCCGGCCGTCGAGGGCGACCGAGGCGGCGCCGACCTTGACCAGCTTGTCGGCCTCTCGCCCGTCCGGGTCGAGGCCCTTGGTGGCCTCCTGCACCGCCGCGGCCAGGGCGGTGACCCTGGGCTTCTCGAAGGTGGTGCGGATCTGGTAGCCGCCGAGGTCGAACTGGGCCGGGGAGATGTCGCTGTGGCTCTCCACGTAGCTCCGGGCGAGGTCCACCAGGTAGCCGACCTGGCCGCTCATCCCGGCCGCCTTGGGGGGCGTCCTCGGCTCCGGGAAGACGGTGTACTTGGCGCGCTCGGCGGCGGAGAGCTTTCCGGTGTCCACCATCCGGTCCAGGATCCAGGACCACCGGTCCTCGGCCCGCTGGTGGTTCTCGGGGCTCAGGGCCGGGTCGTACTGCCCGGCGCCCTTCAACAGGGCGGCCAGGAAGGCCCCTTCGCTGGGGTTCAGCTCCGAGACGTCCTTGCCGTAGTAGGCCGCCGCGGCGCGCTCGATGCCGTAACTGCCGCGCCCGAACCAGCTGGTGTTCAGGTAGCCGGCCAGGATGTCCTGCTTGCTCATCCGCTGGTCCAGCTTGATCGCGATGACCATCTCGCTGAGCTTGCGGGAGACGTCCTGGCGCTGGTTCAGGTAGATGTTCTTGACGTACTGCTGGGTGATGGTGGAGCCGCCCTGGGTGTCGCCCCCGGTGGCCATCGTGTAGACCGCGCGGCCGATGCCGGTGACGGAGATCCCCGGGTCGGAGTAGAAGGTCTCGTTCTCGGCCGACAGCACCGCCCAGCGCACCGACTCCGGCACCCGGTCCAGCGGCACCTCCTGCCGGTTGGTCTCGCCGCTCCGGGCCATCTCGGTGCCGTCCGCCCAGAAGTAGACGTTGTTCTGCTGGGTGGCGAAGGCGTTGAGGTCCTCCGGGACCTTGGTGGTGACGAAGAACCAGACCGACAGCCCGCTCAGCGTCACCGTCAGCAGTCCGGTCGTCAGCAGCAGCTGCCGCCAGGACGGCAGCCAGCGCCGGACCCCGCGCCGGCTGCCGCGCGGAGAGTCGATCCGCCGCAACGGACGCCATCGCCGTCGTCCGGCCTGCTGCTCCCCGGCGTCCCGGCCCCGCTGTTCCTCACCCTGCTCTTCCTCGCTCCGCTGTTCCCCGCCCTGCTGCTCCTCGGCGTCCCCACCCCGCTGTGCGCGCATCCGGTCTCCGATCTCCTGGGGCGACCCCCCTCCACCCACCTAGACGCCGGACCGGGCGTCCTTTGGCCGCGCAAAACCGGTGTGATCATGCTCATAGCGGGAAGGGGAACCGGATCGCGGGCCGCTCCAGGCCCGGGCACGGCGGCGTCCGACCTGCGGTCCGGCCCCGCACCCCTTGCGGCCTGCCGCCACAATGGCGCCATGAGGTTGATCCACACCGTGCTCGGCGTGCTGCTGCTCCTGCTCGTCATCGGCAGCATCCTGCGCACCCTGGTCGTCCCGCGCGGCCTCTACTCGGCCCTGGTGTTCCGGCTCTGGTCGGGGCTGCGCACCGCCCTGCGGCTGTGGGCCGCGCCGTTCGGCACCTACCGCGCGCAGGACCGCGCGCTGACCTGGCTGGCGCCGCTGGTGCTGCTCGGCATGCTCGGGGTGTGGCTCAGCGGGATGCTGGTCGCCTACACCCTGCTGCTGCACGGCACCTCTGACCTCAGCTGGTCGGTGGCCATCCGGGAGGCCGGGTCCAGCCTGTTCACCCTCGGGTACGCGAGCGGCGAGCGGCTCCAGCTGTCCGCGATCGACTTCCTGGCCGCCGCCAGCGGCCCACTGGTGATCGCCCTGCAGATCGCCTACCTGCCCACCCTGTACGCCGCCTACCAGCGACGCGAGACCGAGGTGACGCTGCTGCAGTCCCGGGCCGGCGAGCCCGCCTGGGGCCCCGAGCTGCTCGCCCGGCAGTCCCTGGTGGACACCGAGACCGCCCTCCCCCAGCTCTACCGGGACTGGGAGCGACTGGCCGCCGACATCGGCGAGAGCCACTCCAACTACCCGGTGCTGCTGGCCTTCCGCTCCCCGCAGCCCAACCGCAGCTGGGTGGTCGGCCTGATCGCGGTGATGGACGCCGCCGCCCTCCACCTCGCCCTCTGCCCGCGCTCGGCCCCGCCCGAGGCCCGGCTGGTGGTCCGGGCCGGCTTCACCGCGATGCGCGACATCGGCCGCGCGCTGCGCATCGACTTCGACGCCGACCCGGACCCGGAGACCCCGATCCGCCTCACCTACGCCGAGTACCTGGGCGCCGTCGCGATGATCACCGCGGCCGGCTTCCCGCGCGAGCGCCCGGTCGAGGACGCCTGGCGGCACTTCCGCGGCTGGCGGGTCAACTACGAGGCCCTGGCGTACGAATTGGCCCGCCGCAGCGACTCCGTCCCGGCCCTGTGGACCGGCCCGCGCGACTTCCGCGCCCCGGTCATCCCCCCGGCCCGCCCCACCGACCGCCGCCCGGAAGCCACCCGGCCCGGCCTGCCGCCGGGCTGACCGCTACCCGCCGCCGTCGGGCATCTGGCGGACGGTCGCGGGGCGGGCACGTCGGTGCCCGCCCCGCGACCTCCCTCACGCTCAGACCTCGCGCTCAGACCTCGCGCTCGGGCCCCGCGCTCAGACCTCGCGCTCGGGCCCCGCGCTCAGACGTCGCGCTCGGGCCCCGCGCTCAGGCCTCGATCTCAGACCGGGAGCTCACACCGCCACCGGCCCGCCGTGCGCCAGCGAGTGCTCGGCCGCGGCCAGGATCTCCACCACCCGCAGCCCGAAGTCCGCCCCGCAGGGGTGCGGCTCGCCCGAGGCGGCGGAGGCCAGCAGGGCGTCCACCGCCCGGTGCAGGGCGACGGTCGGGCCCTCGCCGCGCTCGGGAAGCTGGACCACCCCGTGCTCGCCGCGCAGCTCCATCGCGACCCCGCCGCCGGCCCGCGGGGCGGTCAGGCTGAGGGCGAGGGTGCTGGAGGCACCGCCGGCGTGCCGCAGCACCAGGTGCACCGTGTCCTGCGGCCCGGCGACCGCCGTGACCTGGACGGCGTCGCCCAGCACCGGCAGCAGCACGGACAGCGCGTGCGGGCCGACGTCCCACAGCGCGCCCTTGTCCCGGCGCCAGGGCGAGGCCGCGTACGGGCTGGTGCTGCCCGGCGCGAACACCGAGCCGAGCCAGTCGGAGCGGCCGGTGAACCAGCCGCCGAGCCCGGCCTGCCGCTCGATCCACGGGATCTGCTCGCCGCCGAAGCGGACGGTGAAGAACACCACCGAGGCGACGCCGTGCTCGCGAACGGCCCCGGCCACCGCGCGGGCCTCCGGCACGGTGAACGCGACCGGCTTGTCCAGCAGCAGGTGGCAGCCGGCCTCGGCGGCCCGCACCGCCAGCCCGGCCTGGACGGACGGCGGCAGCGCGACGGAGACGGCGTCGACCTCGGCCAGCAGCCGGTCGAGGTCGCCGTACCCGGGCACGCCGTGCGCGGAGCCGAGCGCCCCGGCCGCCTCCGCCCGGCGGCCCCAGACGCCGGTGAACTCCAGCCCCGGGTGCTCGGCCAGGACGGGTGCGTGCACCCGCTCCGCCCAGGTGCCGGTGCCCAGCAGTCCGATCCGCACGTCGTCTCTCCGTTCTTCCGGGGCGCGCCCGGCTCTTCTGGGGCGCGCGGCAGGATCCACCGGGCCGGGGCGGGTCAGCCCTGGACGCGGGCCAGGGTGAAGCCGTCGTAGCCCTTGCTGCCGACGGTCTGCACGGACGTCGCGCTGACCCTCGGCTCGGCGGCGATCAGCTCGTGCAGGGCGCGGGTGCCCAGCACCGCCGGGTCGGTGGAGGCCGCGTCGGCGACCGCGCCGCCGCGCACCACGTTGTCGACGATGATCAGCGAACCCGGCCGGGTCAGCTGGAGCGCCCGGCGGAAGTACTCGGGGTTGCTCGGCTTGTCGGCGTCGATGAACACCAGGTCGAAGGGGAGCTCGCCCTGCTCGACCAGCGCCGCCAGCGAGTCGGCGGCCCGGCCGGTCCGCACCTCGGCGACCTTCTCCAGCCCGGCGCGGGCCAGGTTGCCGCGCGCCACGTCGGCGTGCGCGGGATCGATCTCCAGCGAGATCAGGGTGCCGTCCGCGGGGAGGGCCCGGGCCAGCCAGATGGTGCTGTAGCCGCCGAGGGTGCCGATCTCCAGGATCCGCCGCGCCCCCTGGGTCAGCGCCAGCAGGTGCAGCAGCTTGCCCTGGTTGGGGGCGACCGCGATGTTCGGCAGCCCGGCGGCGTCGGCGTCGGCCGTGGCGGCCTCCAGCACCGGGTCGTGCCCGACCAGCTGGTCGGAGAAGTAGGCGTCCACCGCGTCCCAGGTCGCCTGCTGGTTCGGTTGGGTCATCGGGCCCTCCAGTGGTGCAAGATCGGCAGCTTTCGGCCGAATGCTACTCCGGGGGCCCGACGACGCCGGGGCGACTACTGGTTACGCTCCGTCACTCCGCGACGGTGGCGTTGGCGGCCGCGGCGGCCTTGGCCGCCTCCTCCGCCTCGATCTTCGCGTGGGTCTTGGCGGCCCGGCGCTTCATCACCCAGGCCGAGGTCGCGCCGATCACCACGGCCGCGGCCAGACCCGCCCAGGAGAACCGGGACAGCCACGGCTCGATGGCCTTGCCCACCTTGTAGACCAGCAGCGTGGTGCCGCCGGCCCAGACCACGCCGCCCAGCACGTTGGCGATCAGGAACTTCCAGTACGGCATCTTCAGCGCACCCGCCAGCGGACCGGCGAAGATGCGCAGCAGCGCGATGAAGCGGCCGAAGAAGACCGCCCACATGCCCCACTTCTGGAACGAGCGCTCGGCGGTGGCCAGGTGGGAGGGCCCGAAGTGCTTGGGGAACTTCCGCCCCAGCTTCTCGAAGAGCGGCTTGCCCCCCTTGCGGCCGATCGAGTAGCCGATCGAGTCGCCGATGATCGCACCCGCGATCGCGCAGAGCGCGATCCCCCACGGGCTCACCACCCCCTTGACGGCCATCAGGGACGCCGTGACCAGTGCGATCTCACCGGGCAGCGGGATGCCCAGGGACTCGATCCCGATGATCAGGCCGATCAGGGCGTACACCGCGGTCGGTGGGACGCTCTCGATCCAGGCGTCGATGTGCAAGGCCAGTACCTCCGTGGCAGGTCGGGGCGGGGCCGGCTCCCCGTGGAGCCGCACTCCCGTCCCGGCGGTCGTCCGATGGCGGCACCCGGGCCGCGTCCCCGGGGCGCAGCCTAACGTGCCGGGCGGCCTGTCCCCCCGGCCGATCACCCGTCGTTACGACGTACGCTCCCGCGCCAATAGTTCCAGGCCGACCGGCCTTTCTTCAAGATTGGGTAAAGCGCAGGGCGACGACGGACGGCCGCTGCTCGATCCACTGTCCGAGCGGCAGCAGCGCCCGCAGCAGGCCGCGCCCGCCCTCGGGGTAGACCTCGCGGACGTCGGTGACCGCCGGGTGCGCCTGCGCCAGTTTGCCGAGCTCGTTCGCGTCCATGCCGAAGGGCATCGGGGGCGCCTGGTAGTGGCGGTCCCGCAGCTTGCCCCGGACGGCCCGGCGGGCGGCCCAGCGCGGGACGGCGTCGAGCACCATCTCACCGCCGGGGAAGCGTTCGGCGCAGGCGGCGATCAGCTCCCGGACCTCGGTCGGCCGCAGGTACATCAGCAGCCCCTCGGCGGTGATCAGCACCCCGCGGTCCGGGTCCGGGTCGACCTCGTCCGCCCAGCGCAGGTCGGTGGCGGAGCAGGCCAGGATGCGGCGCCGGTCGTCCGGGGGCAGCAGCCGCTCGCGCAGCCGGGCCGTCTCGGGCAGGTCCACCGACAGCCAGTCGGCCCGGCCGTTGTCCACCCGCCAGGCCTGGGTCTCCAGGCCGTCCCCGAGCCCGACCACCGTGGCGCGCGGGTGCCGGTCCAGGAAGTCCGCCACCTCGCGGTCGAAGCAACCCGCCCGGAGCGCCTGCAACTGGCTCACCAGCGGTGCCCGCCCGAACCGCTCGGCGAACGGGAAGTCGATCCGCTCCACCAGCTCGACCGCCACCGGGTCGTGCAGCACCGTGTCCGGCCGCCTCGCCTCCAGCGCCCGGTGCCACAGGGTCCACAGCGCCGTCTCCGGCACCTGCCCCAACTCCGGCCGTTCCCCGCTGCCGCTCATTCGCTCACTCCTTCGGACGTGCACCACGCTCGGGCATGAACCCGCCGATTCTGGCACCCGCGCCGCATCCCCTTCTCCGGCGACGCGCCGCCCGCCGCCGGTGCCGGCGTCAGTGGCGGAACACTCCAAGATCGACTCGTGATCGTTGTGCCCGGTGGTGGCCACAGCCCCGCCCGGCGCTGTCCCAGACTGGCAGCACGCGACGGCCCGGCCGGTCGCCGCGTCCGCACTCTTCAGCCGACCCAAGGACTGCCACTGTGAGCGAGCGCGTTCTCATCCCCCGCAACCGGGGGTTCCTCTTCCTCGACTCCCACCCGGCGGGCTGCGAGCGGCTGGTGGCCGACATGTGGCGGGACTGCCCGGCCCCGGCCGAACTGCCGGACGGCGAAGGGCCGGTGGCCCTGATCATCGGCTCCTCGGCCGGGTACGGCCTGGCCGCGGCCGTCGCCGGGCTCAAGCGGGCCGGCATCCGCGGCGTGCTGGTCTGCTTCGAGAAGGCCCCCACCGAGCGCCGCACCGGCACGGCCGGCTGGTACCGCACCGCCGCCACCGCCGAACTCGCCCGCGCCGCCGGGCGGGACCTGGTCTTCCTCAACGGCGACGCGTTCTCCGACGCGATGAAGGACCAGGTCGCCGACCTGATCGAGCAGCGGTTCGGCGGCCGGCTGGACCACCTGGTCTACTCGGTGGCCGCCCCCCGGCGCACCGACCCCGACACCGGCGCCACGTACGCGTCCGTCCTCAAGCCGATCGGCCGGACCAACCGCACCAGGACGCTGGTCTTCGACGACCAGGGCCGTCCCGAGGTGCGCGAGGTCGAGACCCCGCAGGCCGAGGGCGACGACATCGAGCAGACCGTGGCCGTGATGGGCGGGACGGACTGGGAGCGCTGGATCGACCACCTGGCGGGGCGGGGACTGCTCGGCGAGGGCTTCACCACCGCCGCGCTCTCGTACATCGGCTCCCCGCTGACGGCGGCGATCTACCGCCAGGGCACCATCGGCGCGGCCAAGGCCCACCTGGAGGCCACCGCCCGCACCCTGGACGAGCGGCTCGGCGAGACGCTCGGCGGGCGGGCCGTCACCTCCGTCAACGGCGCCGCCGTCACCCAGTCCTCGACCGCCGTCCCCGGCATCGCCCTGTACACCGGGCTGCTGCGCGGCGTCCTCGGCGCGGGCATGGTCCCGCCGGTGCACCAGCTCGCCGCCCTGTGGGACCAGCTCACCGGCGCCGTTCCGCTCGTCCTGGACGACGAGGGCCGGGTCCGCCTGGACGGCTGGGAACTCGCCGACGGCGTCCAGGCCGCCGTCGCCGAACGCTGGGCGGCCGCCACCACCGACACCGTGGCCGACCTCGCCGACCTCGGCTGGTTCCACGCGGAGGTCCAGCGCCTGTACGGCTTCGCCGTCCCGGGCGTCGACTACACCGCTCCGGTGGCCACCGACGTCCCCTGGCCCGGCCCCGCCTCCTGAGACCGACCGGGCGTCAGCCGATGCTGAAGGCGCCGTCCGGTGGCGGCGGGGAGTCGGTGGCGTCGGCGTCGGTGACCGGGGCCGCCCGGCCGACCAGCGCGGCCAGTTCCTCGCCGTCGGTGAGCCGGGCCGGGAAGATGTCGCCCGCCAGCAGCCGGCTCAGCTCCGCCGCCGGCAGCGGCGCGGTGGAGCCGGCCAGCAGGATGTTGCCGTACCGGCGCCCGCGCAGCACCGGGGCCTCCGCCACCAGGCAGACGTACGGGAACACCGCCGCCACCGTGGCCGCCTGGGCCCGGGCGAAGGCCAGCGGCGGGCCGTCCGCCAGGTTGGCCGCGTAGCAGCCGCCCGGGCGCAGCGCGGCGGCGGCCAGCCGCAGGAACTCCACCGAGGTGAGGTGCGCGGGGGTGCGGGAGCCGTGGAACACGTCCGCGATCACCAGGTCCTGGGAGCCGGCCGGGGTGGTGGCCAGCGCCGCCCTGGCGTCGCCCACGGTCGCGGTGATGTCCGCGCCGGGACCCTGCCAGGGCAGTTGCCCGGCGACCAGGTCGAGCAGCGGCCCGTCCACCTCCACGACCCGCTGCCGCGAACCGGGCCGGGTCGCGGCCAGGTAGCGGGGCAGGGTGAGCGCGCCACCGCCCAGGTGCAGCGCGTCCAGCGGCCGACCGGGCGGGGCGAGGACGTCGGCCAGGTGGCCGAGCCGGCGGGTGTACTCGAACTCCAGGTGCGTCGGGTCGGCGAGGTCGACGTAGGACTGCGGGGTGCCGTCCAGGGTGAGCAGCCAGCCGCCGTCGCGGTCGATGTCCGGCATCAGCTTGGCGAAGCCGAGGTCGGTGCGCCGGCCGACCGGTACCGGCTCGTCCGGCCCCGGAGCCCGGTCATCCGGCCCCGGCAGCGGCTCGTCCGTCACGCGGGCTCCCCCACCGGGCGGACGTCCAGCTGGGCCGCGAGCCAGCGGTCCAGCTCGGCGAACACCTCGGTACGGGCCTTCTCGCCGGACAGCACCAGGTCGTGCATCCCGCCCTCGATCCGGACCACCGTCACGTGCCGGCCCAGCCGGGGCCCCTGCGCGGCGATGTCGTCGGCGCGCAGCACCCCGTCCGCGTGGTGCAGGGCGTTGTGCCACTTGGTGGTGGAGACCGACCTGGTCGAGGCCATCAGCAGCACCGGCACGTCGATCCCCAGGCCGTGCCGCAGCCGCCGGTGCCCCTGGTGGATCGCGGCCAGCCAGCCCGCGTACAACGGGAAGCCCTCGGCCGGCTTGAGCCTGAGGTCGAAGTCCCACTCGCCCTTGTGGTCCTTGTGCAGGCTGTGGGTGTAGTGCGGGTTGAGCGAGGAGGGCAGGATCCGGGTCGGCTTCGCCCGCCCGAGCGCCGTCACGACCGGCCCGCCGGCGGTGCGCACGGCCGCCCCGGCCGGCATCGACAGGAACGGACTGTTCAGGAACAGGCCGTCCACCAGCCCGCGCCCGGCCCGGCGTCCCGCCCACAGCGCGCCGACCAGCCCGCCGGTGGAGTGCCCGTTCAGCAGCAGCTGACGGTGGCCGTCCACCTCCCGGATGATCCGCACCGCCTCGTCGATCTCCTCGTCGTACTCGGCGAGGTCGCGGACGAAGTTCGGCGACTGGTGCGGGCGCAGCGAGCGGCCGTACTTGCGCAGGTCAAGGGCGTAGAAGGAGAACCCGAGCGCGGTGAAGTGGTCGGCCAGGTTGGTCTGGAAGAAGTAGTCGTTGTACCCGTGGACGTACAGCACCGCCCGCTCCGAGCCCGGCACCAGCCGCCGCACGAGCGTGGCGCAGACCGCCCCCTCGTCGTCGGGCCGCAGCGTCAGCTCGGCCGCCTCGTAGGGGGCACCCAGGATGTCTTCCCGAAACTCCATCTGCCGCCGCACCCGTTCCCTCTGCTCCGCCTGCCCCTGCTCGGCAGGTGTCCACCCGTTTCCGCCCCGACCATACCGGCCGGTAGGCCCACCCCGCGCGGCGGCGGGGTTCCGCCGCCCTCCGAGGCCCGGCGACGGCCTCCGGCAGCGCCCCGCCCTCCTCGTCCGCGCGGTCGGCGGCCCTCCTCGTCGCGGCTCCGTCGCGTACCCCGCCGGGGTAGCCGTCCACGCCTCCCGACCGCTTCTCGTGCGCCTCCTGTGCGCCGGTGGTCGTGTGGAACGCTTCCCGGACAGAGACGGCGAGTTGGGGAGTTTGCATGCAGCACGGGCATATCGATCCATCCCTGTACCGTTCGGCCGCCGAGGCGATCGCGGCACCGCCGGAGAAGCTGGCCTACGTGGCCGGGTTCGACCGGTCGGCCCGGCGGCCGGACGCCCTGCTCACCGTGGACACCGATCCGGCCTCGGCGAGCTACGGGAAGGTGCTGAACTTCGCCGAACTGCCGACGCTGGGCGACGAGTTGCACCACTTCGGATGGAACGCCTGCTCCAGCGCCCTGGCACACGCCTGCCACGAGAACCCGGAGCGGCGGTTCCTGCTGCTGCCGGGGCTGCGGTCCTCCCGGCTGCACGTGATGGACACCCGGCCGGATCCGGTCCGCCCCCGGCTGGTGAAGACGGTCGAGGCCAAGGAACTGGCGGCGAAGTCGGGTTACTCGCGGCCGCACACCCTGCACTGCGGCCCGGAGGGGGTCTTCCTGTCCTGCCTCGGCTCCGGCGACGGCGACGACGGGCCCGGCGGGGTCGCGCTGCTGGACCACACCACCTTCGAGGTGCTGCGCCCCTGGGAGACGGAGCGCGGGCCGCAGCACTTCGCGTACGACGTCTGGTGGCACCTCGGCACGGACGTCGGGGTGACCAGCGAGTGGGGCACCCCGTGGATGGTCGAGGACGGAGTGCTGCCGGAGCAGCTGCTCGCCCGCAGGTACGGACACGCGCTGCACTTCTGGGAGCTGGGCACCGGCCGGCACCTCCAGCGGGTCGACCTCGGCGACCAGTACCAGATGGTGCTGGAGCTGCGCCCGGCACACGACCCGCAGGCGGAGTGGGGATTCGCCGGGGTGGTGGTGAACGTGGAGGACCTCTCCTCCTCGGTCTGGCTCTGGTACCGGGAGGGCCCGGCGTTCACCGCCCGCAAGGTGATCGAGATCCCTGCCGAACCGGCCACCGCCGAGCGACTTCCGCCCGCGCTGCGACCGTTCGGGGCCGTCCCGCCGCTCGTCACCGACATCAACCTGTCGGTGGACGACCGCTGGCTGTACGTCTCGGCCTGGGGCACCGGCGAGTTGTTCCAGTACGACGTCTCGGACCCGTTCCACCCCCGGCTGGCCTCCTCCGTCCGCCTGGGCGGGATCGCCGCCCGGACACCGCACCCGGCCGAGCCGGGGCGGCCGTTGAGCGGGGCGCCGCAGATGGTGGAGATCAGCCGGGACGGGCGGCGGCTCTACGTCACCGACTCCCTCTACGGCGCCTGGGACGACCAGTTCTACCCGGACGGCATCGAGCCCTGGCTGGTCAAGCTGGACGCCGACCCGGTGGCCGGCGGGCTGAGCATCGACGAGCGGTTCTTCCCGCACGGCGCGGACTTCCGGGGCCTGCGCGTCCACCAGACCCGTCTGGCGGGCGGGGACGCCTCCTCGGACTCCTACTGCTACCGCTAGGGCCGGCCCTGATTGGGGCTAGCGGTAGACCACCCGGTCGAACCGCACGTGGTCCAACGGCAGCCCCACCGAGAGAAGTTGGGCACGCACCGAGGCGACCATCCCGGCCGGCCCGCTGACGCAGGCCAGGTGCCCGCGCCAGTCCCCGGCGCCCGCGACGACGTCGGCGAGCCGGCCGGCCGTGACCGGGGTCAGCGACAACCAGGGCTTGTGCAGGGAGAGTTCGGCGAGCGCCTGCCAGTCGTAGAGGTCGGCGCGGTCGCGCGCGCCGACGAACAGGTGCACCCGGCGGCCCGGCGGGCGGTGCAGGGCCTGCTGCTCGACGATGGCCTTCATCGGCGCGAGCCCGGTGCCGCCCGCGACGAGCAGCAGGTCGCGGGCGTCGCCCTCGGGCAGCAGGCTGCCGCGCGGCGGGCCGAGCCGCAGCCGGTCACCGACGGCGGTGCGCTCGACCAGCGCCGCGCTGACGCCGCGGGGCCCGGTGCGCCGCACGTGGAACTCCAACTCGTTGTCGCCGCGCGGGGCGCAGCCCATCGAGTACTGCCGCCAGGTGTGCGGCAGCGCCGGGTGTTCGACGGTGCCGTACTGGCCGGCCCGGTAGGGGTACGGCTCCCCGGTACGCACCCGCAGCACGGCGAGGTCGGGGCGGCGGCGCTGGTGGCCGGTCACCACGGCGTGCCAGTACGGTGGTTCGGTGAGCGCGGAGTCGGCGCCGGCGACCATGGCGCCGACGGCGAAGCGCAGCATCCGCACCCAGGCGGCGTCGAGTTCCTCGCTCCAGCGCTCACCGGCACGCTGCCGCAGAGCCGCGCGGAGGGCCTCCTCGAAGACCTCGTAGTGGACCGGCCGGACGCCCAGTTTTCGGTGATCCCGGCCGAGTTGGCGGAGCATCCGCGCCAGTTCGGCGGGCTGGTGCACGTGGTCGATCAGGTGGCGGAAGACGCGTTCCAGGTGGGCCTGCTGGAACTCCATCGAGGCAGGGAAGAGCGGTCGCAGGTACGGGCGGCGGCGGAACATGACCGCGTAGAGGTGGTCGATCAGCTCCGAGAGCGGGGCGACGGCCTGGAGGCCGCACCGGATCAGGTGCTGGTCCGCGGCGCCGTCGTAGCCCTCGCCGTCGGGGCCGGGGTCGGCCCCGGTGCCCGAATCGGAGCCCGACGGCGTTGCGGGGGCGAGGAGTTGGCGCCGCAGTCTCATCGCATGGTGGCGGGCGATCAGACGGTCGTACTCGGCGGTGGCGGTGGCGGCCGCGGTGGCCTGGCTGCTGTTGTCCATGACCTGCCCAGTCAACCGCCGGGCCGATGGACGGGAGAAGGGCCGATGGCCCCGGGCGGCCCCGGGACCATCGACCCCCGGCGCCCGCGGCGGGGCGGCAACCAGGCAGCCCGGCTACCGGCTCTGCTCGGAAGCCGCTCGTCCGGCCTGATCAACGAGGCGTACCGGCGGGTGCTGGACGGCGACGTCCGGTTCAGGTTCGTGATCGACGCCTCGACCATCTGACGCGCCGACCCGCGGAACCTCCGACGGCAGGCAGGCGGAACGCCCCGCGCACCCGGTGCTCTCCCACCACCGGTGCGCGGGGCGTTGCCGGTGACTCCCGGCGGACCCCTGTCCTCGGCCCCAGCCCTCAGGCCCCGGCCGTCTTGGCCCCGACCCCGGCCCGGCGCTCCGCGCGCCGGTCCTCCAGCCGCTGCCGCCCACGGCGCAGCGGCTGGTCGGGCAGCCACCCGAAGGTCAGACAGGCGCCCACGATCCCGAGCAGCATCCCGATCAGGAAGCCGCCCAGGTTGGAGGTCACCCAGCTGCCCAGCGAGGCGAGCACGGCGAGGATGGAGTAGAACAGCCGCTGGGTCGGGTTGAACAGGATCAGCAGGCCGCACAGCACCATCACCGACGGCACCAGGTAGCCTGCCAGGCCGACCAGCGAGATGTGCAGCAGGAGGGGCAGCGGGGCCCACAGGGTGAACAGGATCTCGGCACCGCCGAGCGTCACCAGCAGCCCGCCCCAGAACGGCCGTTTGCCCCGCCAGTCGCGTTTGGCCGGTCCCGCGGGGCTCGCGGGCGCGGCGGTCGCGGCGGCTCCGTCGGGAGCGGCGGCGGGGCCGGCGACGGAGGCGGCCGTCGCGGCGGGGGCGGCGGCCGTCCCCTCGGCCGTCACCTCCTCGGTCCGCGCGGTGGCGCCCTCGCCGGTCCCGGCCTGCTCCGGTACGGACTCCGTCATGCTCAGCAGCCCTTGGAGCTGAAGCTCAGCCGCAGGTTGGGCAGTTTGAACCCGACGGCGGTGCTCGCGTAGTTGTGCTGGTTGAGGTGGGTCAGCGTGACGTGGTCGGCCTGCTGGCCGAAGACGCCCCGGCCGCCCACCCCGACCGGGCCGGCCTTGGTGTAGGTGCTGGCGTCGCCGCCGATCTCGATGTTCTTGAACTCCGCGTCGCCGGACAGCAGATCGGAGTCGGTGGTGAGGTCGGAGGCGGCGACCGGGGTGCCCTGGTCGCCCGCGTGGATGACCAGGTTGACGCCGCCGAGGTCGACGCTCTGGCACAGGTTGGTGATCTCGGCGGTCTTGATCGCCGACACCGCCACCAGCACCTGACCGCCGGTGTGGCCCTGGTTGGGGCTGCCGGGGATCATGTGGTCGAGCGAGCCGAACTGGGCGAAGCCGTCGCCGTCGAGCTTGTCGGCGGTGATGGTGAACGGCATGCCGGAGATGGAGAACTGCGCGGCGAGCACGCCCTGGGCGGTGAGGGTCATCAGGATGCCCCCGACCGCGATGGCCGGTACGGCCATCAGGGCGGAACGCTTCATCCGGACCCGTCCTCTTCTGGTCCCGGTCGGCGTCTGCGGGGTTTCCGCCGCGGCGGCGGCTTCCTCGGACATGGCCATGTGTGCTCCCTGTGGACGGATTGGGTGTGCAGGCACTGGCACGTTGCCCTGGCGCGGACAGCGTTCCGCGCTCCGACCGGGCCGTCCGCCCCTCGGCAGCGGGGCGGACCCGGTCGGAGCGCGTGGAGTAACTGGGAAGCTACTGCCCGGTATTCGCCGGGTCAATACAGGTGCACGAAGGATCTTCACCAATCCTCGGCCCGAGCCGCCGGGCCGCCTCGGCCGGCCCGAGGAACGGCGCGAGGCAGAACATGCTCAACACCGGTAGCAGTTCCGGCAGTTGATCACTGCACCCGGAGGAGATCCGGCGGTACACCGCACTGTAGACGCCGCCCACCACCGCGTCGGTCATCTCCTGCACCCCTACACCGCCCGGCAGTTGGGGCACATCGGCGAAGAACGCGCGGAACCTGGTGAGGAGTTGGTCCCGCTCACGACGCCCGGACGGTCCGACCGCCTCGATCTCGATCACCGCCATGGTCGCGAAGGACGGTGTCCCGGCGAGGAGTTGGAGCATCGCCCCGAGCGCCTGCCGGATCCCGGCGCACCAATCGGATTCGGCCGCGAAGGCCGCCGCCATCCGCCGGAGCACCACGCCCGTCCCGTACCGGTACGCGGCCAGGAAGGCGTCCTCCTTGCCGCTGAACAGCTCGTAGAAGACCGGCCTGGTCACGCCCGCCGCGCGGCAGATGTCGCTCACCGTCGCGTGCCGGTAGCCGCGTTCGGCCACCGTTTGGACCAACGCGTCCAGCAGCCGCTCGCGCTGGGTCGCGGCGACCACTCCGGCGGGCAGCCGGCGCGGACCCGGCTTGATCGACCTGGCCGGATCCCGGCCGGTCCGGGCGCCCGGCAGAAGGACCACGTCGGCACTCCGAAGGTGTTTGGTATCCATCACCAACTCCTGTGTCCTGTATTGACATTGACGGAACGCCGGGTTTACAACACTGCCAGGTTTCCAACCGGTCGTGCGCAGGCCACCACCGGTGGAAACCAGGGGCTCCGACGGCCCCGGGCGAGCCGCCCGGGCCACCGGACCAGGGCGGATCCGGGTCCGCGGCGGTGGCAGCCGCCCGTGCACCCGCACCACCGCACGTCCGCACGGCTCGCACCGTGCCACCGGGCACCGAACCGCACCCTCCGGCCCCGCCGGGTACCGAACTGCCGTACCCGGCACCGCCGTACGAGCCCCTCGCACGATGTACCACGCACGACGTACCACGCACCACCACCATGCACCACACCGCTGCACGGTTACGCCGCAGCACCGTTACACCGCTGCACCGCCGCACCGCCGCACCGCCGCACGAACACCGCCGTACCGCGCGAGCGGGCCCGTGGCGCCGGGCCCGCCCGCACCCACGGTCCGGCGGGGCTCCCGGTACGCCATGCACCGCCCCCGTCGTGCACACCACCACACCGGCACACGGGGATTCCCCCACCCGTCCCTCCGGACGGAGAGAGGCCCCCTCATGCGCATCCGTCGCACCTTCGCAGCCGCATCCCTCGCCGCCGTCGCCCTCACCGGCGCCGCGGTCGCACCGGCCCAGGCCAGTGCCGCCGCCGTTCTGACCCAGGGCAGCGCGTCCGGCCCGGCCATCGCCGTCGGCGACACCCTGGTCGCCAACCTGGCCTCCGGCACCGCCGCCACCTTCACCGACGGCCCCGGCAGCACCAACGGGGTCAGCTGTGCCACCTCCTCGTTCTCCGCGACCGTGACGTCCAACCCGGCCGCCCCCGGCAGCGCGACCGAGCAGCTCGACAGCCAGTCCTTCGACTCCTGCACCTCCAGCGTCTTCGGCGTCATGAGCGTGCAGAGCGTCACCGCCACCAGCCTGCCGTACACCAACACCGTCACCTCGGGCTCCGGCACCAACGTCTCGCTCAACGGCACCAGCGCCGGCCCGGTGGGCATCACGGTGGTCCTCAACACCCTCCTGGGCACCGTGAACTGCGTCTACCAGAGCCCCAGCGGCATCACCGGCTCCACCTCGAACAGCAACAACAGCATCACCTTCTCCGACCAGGCCGCCAACCTGGTCTCCGGTCCGGGCCTGTGCTTCTCCACCGGCTACTTCAGCGCCAGCTACGGCCCGGTCACCGACACCTCGGCCGCCGGCAGCCCGGTCCTGTACGTCAACTGACGCCCCGGTCCGGCCGATCCACGCGAGCGGCGTACGGTGGGCGGCTGCCCTCCGTACGCCGCTCCACCGCGCCGGCCGATCCCCCGGGACAAGCAAGTGACCGGCCGGTAGGGTGGCGCCGCGCGGGCCCGGCGGAACGGGCCCGTGGGAACGATCCCCGGGCCTCGGGCACGGGCACGGGCACGGCGAACCGGAACGGGGCGGGGCAGATGGCCAGCGGCAGCAGCGGGAACGGCGACGGCACGGGATTCTTCACCTCGGTGGCGGACACCGCCGAACGGCTCGCCGCCACCGGCTACCTCGCCTCCACCGCCGTGGCCACCACCGTCTTCCTCGCCGACCGGCTCGGCAAGCCACTGCTGGTCGAGGGCCCCGCCGGGGTCGGCAAGACCGAACTCGCCAAGGCCGTCGCCGAACTGGGCGCGGCCCGACTGGTGCGGCTGCAGTGCTACGAGGGCATCGACGAGGCCCGGGCGCTGTACGAGTGGAACCACGCCAAGCAGCTGCTGCGGATCACCGCCGGCCGCGACGAGGGCTGGGACCAGGCCCGCGGCGACATCTTCGGCGAGGAGTTCCTGCTCACCCGGCCGCTGCTCACCGCCATCCGCGGCGAGGAGCCCACCGTGCTGCTGATCGACGAGATGGACAAGGCCGACGTCGAGGTGGAGGCGCTGCTGCTGGAGGTGCTCAGCGACTTCCAGGTGACCGTCCCCGAACTCGGCACCATCACCGCCAGCCGCCGCCCCTTCGTCCTGCTCACCTCCAACGCCACCCGGGAACTCTCCGAGGCGCTGCGCCGCCGCTGCCTCTTCCTCCACCTCGACTATCCGGACGCCGAGTTGGAGCGCCGCATCGTCCGGCTCAAGGTGCCCGGCCTGGACGACACCCTGGCCGCCTCGCTGGTCCGGGTGGTCGGCGCGCTGCGCGCGATGGAACTGCGCAAGGCGCCGTCCGTCGCCGAGACCATCGACTGGGCCCGTACCCTGCTGGCGCTCGGCGCGGACACCCTGACCGACGCGGTCGTCCAGGACACCCTCGGGGTGATCCTCAAGCACCAGGACGACGTCCGGAAGGCCGCCCAGAAGCTCACCCTCGCGTGATCCCGGCCCCGGCGGCCACCGACACCGCCGCACGGCTCACCGGCCTGGTCCGCGCCCTGCGCGGGCACGGCCTGCGGATCGGCCCGTCCGAGACGGTGGACGCCGCCGCCGTGCTCGACGTCCTCGGCTTCACCGACCGCGAGCAGATGCGGGCCGGCCTGGCCGCCGCCCTACTGCGCTCGGACAGCCAGCGGGTCGTCTTCGATGCCTCCTTCGACCTGTTCTTCCCGCTCGGCGTCGGCACCCCCGAGGCCCTGCGCAGCTCCGCGCCGCCGCTGCCCGACGACCCCGAACCGCCGCGCTTCGGCCGCCCCGACCCGCTGCGCGAGCAGCTGCGCGAGCGCCTCGCCGCCGCCCTGGCCGCCGACGACCGGGCCGCCCAGGCCCGGCTGGCCGGCGAGGTGGTCGAGGCCTTCGGCCGGTACGGCACCGGGAGCACCCCCGGCTCGGACGGCTGGTCCGCCCACCAGGCGCTCGGCCGGCTCGCCCCCGAGACCCTGCTCGCCCGGATCCTCGCCGCCCTGCGGGACCAGGGCACGGACGCCCCCTCCGACCGCGACCTCGCCGACCGCGACCTCGCCGACCGCGTCCTCGCCGACGAGATCCGCCGCCGCATCCGGGACTTCCGCGCCCTGGTCACCGGCGAGGCCCGCCGCCGGGTCGCCGAACTGCGCGGCGCCGAACGGATCGCCGAGCGCGCCGTCGCCCCCACCGCCGACCGGGTCGACTTCCTGTACGCCGGCCGCGAGCAGCTCGCCGAACTGCGCCGCACCGTCCACCCGCTGGCCCGCAAACTCGCCACCCGGCTGGCCGCCCGCCGCCGCCGCGCCGCCCGCGGACAGATCGACCTGCGCCGCACCCTGCGCCGTTCGCTCACCACCGGCGGGGTGCCGCTGCGCCCGGCGTACCGGCTGCGCCGCCCGGCCCGGCCCGAACTGGTGCTGCTGTGCGACGTGTCCGGCTCGGTGGCGGGCTTCGCCGACTTCACCGTGCTGCTGGTCCAGGCGATGGGCGAACAGTTCAGCAAGGTGCGGGTGTTCGCCTTCGTCAACCGCACCGCCGAGGTCACCGACCTGCTGCGGCGCGGCCAGGACGACCCGGCCCGCCTCGCCGCCCGCATCCTCACCGAGGCCAAGGTGACGGGCTACCACGGAAACAGCGACTACGGCTCCGCCCTCGGCGAGTTCGCCGACCACCACCTGGACGCCGTCGGCCCCCGCACCTGCGTGCTCGTCCTCGGCGACGCCCGCAACAACCACCGCGACCCCAACACCGAAGCCCTGCGCCGGATCGCCGCCCGGGCCCGCCGGGTCTTCTGGCTCAACCCCGAACGCCCCGACCTCTGGACCACCGGCGACTCCGCCGCCCGGGCCTACGCCGAGGTCGTCGACATGCACTCCTGCCGCAACGCCCGCCGCCTCGCCGAGCTGATCACCCGCCTGCTGCCGGTCTAGGGTGTCCGGCGGATCTTGCCGGGCGCCGGGCAGCCCGGAACCCGGGGGCGCCACAGCCGCCCCCGGGGTACGACCTCCGGGGCCGTCAGCGGACGCCGAGGTGGTCCGGCGCCGGGCGGGGCGCCGCGACCGGCGGGCGGTCGGTGGCCGACGGCGCCGCGACCGGGGTGGGCCGCAGGGGCCACCAGAGGGTGCGGCCGAGGAGGGCGGCCAGGGCCGGGACGGTGACCAGGGAGAGGACCAGCGCGGAGAGCAGGATGCCCAGGGTCAGCGAGAAGGCGACCTGCTCGCTGCCCGGGGTGGTAGCCAGCGTCGCGAAGGAGCCGGCCAGCACCAGGCCCGCGGTGGCGATGGCCGGGGTGGTGTGCCGGACGGCGCGGGCCACGGCGGTCCGGGCCGAGCCGGGGCGGTGCATCTCCTCCCGGATCCGGTCGGTGATCAGGATGTTGTAGTCGGTGCCGAGGGCGACCACGAACAGGAACAGCACCAGCGGGAGGGTGAAGGAGACGCCGGGCCGGTCCAGCCCGTGCTGGAACAGCAGGGTGGCGGCGCCGAGGGTGGCGGCGAACCCGAGGCCGACGGAGAGCAGCAGGGCGATCGGGGCGAGCAGGCTGCGCAGGAGCAGCAGCAGGATCAGGGCGATCAGGGCGGCCGCGACCGGGAAGACCACGGTGAGGTCGCGGTCGACGGCGGTGGAGATGTCGGCGAAGACCGCCGCCGTGCCGCCGACGTGGCCGGTGGTCCCGGCCGGGGTGTGGGCGGCGACCGCGGCGCGGACCGGGCCGGAGGCCAGGTCGCGGGCGCGCTGGCTCTGCGGGTCGGCGTTGAGGTAGAGGTCGATCCGGGCGGCGCGGTGGTTGTCGGCGAGGACGGTCCGGCCGACCTGGCCGACGCCCTCGACCCCGGTCAGGGCGCGGGCGAGGCCGTCGAAGCGGCCGGTGTCGAGGGTGCCGCCGTCCTGGGCGACGAGGTAGACGGTCGTCGGGTCGGAGACGCCGGCCGGCAGGGCGCGGGAGATCTCTGCGGCGGTGGCCGCGGCCGCCGTGGTGGTCTCGTCGGCCTGGCTGTAGTCCATCCGGAGCCCGACGGTGCCGGCGGCCAGCGCGCCGAGCAGGCCGACGGAGGCGAGCAGCAGTGCCAGCGGCCGGCGGGCGACGAGTTCGCCGAAGCGGGCGGCGACGCCCGGGCGCGGCACCTGCCGCAGGCTGCGGGAGGGCCAGAAGATCCCGCGGCCGCAGGCGGCGAGCAGCGCGGGCATCAGGGTGAGGCTGCCCAGCAGCATGACCAGCACGGCGACGGCGATGGCCGGGCCGAGCGAGCGGAACTGGCCGAAGCTCGCGACGCCCAGGGTGGCGAAGGCGGCGACGATGGTCAGCGCGGCGGAGGTGATCGCGGTGCCGACCCGGCCGGACACCTCGGCGGCGGCGGCCCGGGCGGGCTGCTCGGGCCGGGCGCGCAGTTGCTCGCGGAACCGGAAGAGCAGGAACAGCAGGTAGTCGACGCCGATGCCGAGCAGGACGACGGAGATCAGGCCGGGGGTGGAGGCGTCCAGCTTGAGGCCGGTGAGGGCGGCGGCCCCGGCCACCGCGCCGGCGGCGGCGCCGCCGATCACGGCGACCGCGAGCAGCGGCAGCAGAGCGGCCAGCACGCTGCGGAACACCAGCACGTTGAGCAGCACGATCAGCGCGGTGAGCAGGGCGCTGCCGAGCGTGGCGGCGCCGCGGTTGGCCTCGGTGGTGTCGGAGAGCTGGGCCAGGCCGCCGGTGAAGCCGGTGCGCATGCCGATCCCGGTGAACCGGGCGCGGGCCTCGTCCCGGAAGGCCCGGTAGACGCCCTGCACTCCCTCGTCCGAGGCGTTGCCGGTCAGTTCGACGGTGAGCAGTTCGAAGGTCCGGTCGGGGGCCACCGTCGCGGGGGCGATCCGGGGCGTCTGGGAGTGGTCGGTGACCAGGAAGGCCGGCTCGTCCTCCCGCCGGGGCATGGTGACCCGGTGTTCGGCGAGCCCGGCGGCGCCGGCCTCGATCCGCTGCTGGTCACCGGCGGTGAGCGCCTTGCCGTCGGTCCGGGCGACCAGCACGGTGACGGTGGTGGCGTCCGGTTTGACGCCGAACTCCTCCTCGGCGATCCGCAGCGCGGCGGCCGAGTCGTAGCTGCGGGGCAGGAACTCCCCGCTCTGGGACTGGGTCACCCGGGACATCAGCATCGGGCCCAGGACGCTCAGCCCCATGCCCAGCACCGCCCACAGGGCGATGACCTTCCATGCGTGTCGGGTGGAGAATCCGGTCAGTGCGCGGATCACTGTTCCTCCGGTCGGTGGACGCGAACGTCGGCCTCCGGGCCGGCGGTTCCCGGCCCGGTCCAAGACCATCAGCCACGGGGGTGCCGGGGCGTCCGGGCAGCGGAGGATCCGCGCGGGGGCCCGCGCTCCCCCGCCAGGGCCGGGACCGGGACCGTGGTCCTGGTCCCTGGCCGCCCTCCTCGGCCTCGGGGACCACGTCCGGGCCGGCGGGCCGATGCCAGAATGGGGGCGTCAGCGCTGATCGGCCGGGAGGAACCAGATGGACGGGCGTCAGCGCCCCGGGGTGGACGAGGGTACCCGCGGGCCGTGGGGGGACCGGACGGACGGCCTGCCGTGGACCCGCACCGACGCCCTGGTGGCCGTCGTTGCCTGCATCCTGGACCTGCTCGGTTACCTGCTCCTCGACCCGGTGAGCGACAGCCGTGTCCTGACCGTGCCGGGCTTCGCCCTCGTCGTGCTCTCCGCCCTGCCGCTGCTGGCCCGGCGCAGCCGCCCGGTGCCGGCGCTGGCCGTCGTCCTGGTGTTCCAGGCCGCGGCCGACCTGGCCGCCCCGGTCGGCCCGCACTTCGGCGCCGTGCTGAGCGTCGCCCTGTACTCGGTCGCGGTGAGCCGCGGCGTCCCGGTCACGGTGGCCGCCGCGGTGGTGACCGGGGTGACCACCACGCTGAGCCAGAGCCGCTTCGAGGTCCCGCTCTGGCAGGAGCTCCTCGCCGACCCCTTCTCCGCCGCCCTGGTGGGTTCGGCCGGCCTGGCGGTGGCCCGCTGGCGGCGCGAGGTGGCCGCCAACCGCCGGCTGCTGGCGGACCGCGCGGTGGCCGAGGAACGCCGCCGCATCGCCCGGGAGTTGCACGACATCGTGGCCCACCACATCACCACCATGCAGCTGATGGCGGGCGGCGCCCGCGCCAATCTCGGCAGTCCCGAGGTGGTCCGGGACGCCCTGGTCACCCTGGAGTCCTCGGGGCGACTGGCGCTGCGCGAGATGCGGCAGCTGCTGAACGTGCTGCGGGCCGGGGACGAACCGGACGCCGCCCTGCCGCTGCCCCAGCCGGGGGCGGAGGACCTGGACCGGCTGGTGGGCGAGTCCTGCCTGGCCGGGCTGCCGACCGAGTTGACCGTCGACGGGCCCCGGCGCCCGCTGCCGCCGACCCTCGGCCTGACGGTGTTCCGGATCGTCCAGGAGGGCCTCACCAACGCCCGCAAGTACGCCGGCCCCGCCCGGGCGTCCGTCCGGCTGGCGTACCACCCGGACAAGGTCACCGTCGAGGTGCGGGACGACGGCGGCGGCGCGCCCCCGCCGGAGGGCGGGCCGGGCGCGGGCCGGGCCGTGTACGGCCTGCTCGGCATGCGCGAGCGGGTCGCCCTGCACGGCGGCACCCTGGAGGCCGGCCCGCGGCCCGGCGGCGGCTTCGCCGTGACGGCCGAACTGCCGCTGACCACCGCCGAGGCGGCTGAGGCGGCCGTCCAGCACGGGCAGGCGGTCCGATGACCGGCCCGACCGACGCCACCCGCGCCACCGACACCACCCGCGCCACCGACACCACCGACACCACCGACACCCACGCCCCCGGCACCCCTGCGATCAGGGTGCTCATCGTGGACGACCAGCCGCTGGTCCGCCGAGGCCTGTCCCTGATCCTCTCCCCCGACCCGTCCCTCGCCGTGGTCGGCGAGGCCGGGGACGGCGAGCAGGCCGTCGCCGCCGCCCTGCGGCTGCGCCCGGACGTCGTGGTGATGGACATCCGGATGCCCGTCCTGGACGGCGTCGGCGCGACGGCGGAGCTGGCCCGTCTCCTGCCCGGCTGCCGGGTGCTGGCGCTCAGCACCTTCGACATGGACGAGTACGTGGTGGCCGCGCTGCGCGCCGGTGCCCACGGGTTCCTTCCCAAGGACGTCTCCCCGGAGGAGCTGGGCTCGGCGATCCGCACCGTGCACGCCGGGGAGGCGGTGGTCGCCCCGCGGCTGCTGACCCGGCTGATCTCGGCCTACGTCCGGGCGCCCGTCGCCGCCGACCCGCGGTCACCCTCCGCGGGCACCGGCACCGGCACCGGCGAACTCACGCCCCGGGAGGTCGAGGTGTGGCGGCTGATCGCCACCGGTCTCGACAACGCGGCGATCTCACTGGCCCTGGAGATCAGCCAGTCCACCGTGAAGAACTACATCACCAGCATCTTCGGCAAGCTCGACGTCCGGGACCGCGCCCAGGCGGTGATCGCCGCCTACGAGTCCGGCCTGGTCACCGCCCGTACGAGCGGGTGACCGGGCCGGTTCCCGAGGTGGGTCAGCTCTCCAGGCTCTTGAGGAAGTCCAGCAGCGCCCCGGTCACCTCGGCCGGTCGCTCCTGCTGGGTCCAGTGCCCGGTGTCCGGCAGCCGGAGGTGCCGGTGGAGCTTGGGCAGCCGGTCGAGCAGGTGGGCCAGGGCCTCCGGCGGCACCATCGCGTTGACCAGGTCCTGCTCGCCGGCGATGTACAGGGCCGGCACCTCGACCGTCACCCCGGTGAAGGCGGCCAGCAGTTCGGCGTTGCGGTCCATGTTGCGGTACCAGTTGAGCCCGCCGGTGAAGGCCCGCCCGCCGTGCGGGGCGTAGTCGGCCGTGAAGGCGTCGAGGTCCGCCTCGGTGAGCCAGTCCGGCAGCCGCTCGGGCTCCGGGACGGTCTCCAGCAACGTCTTGCCCTCGGGGACGATCCACGGGCGCGGCTTGCCGTCGGGCTGGGTGCCGCACAGGATGCGGCGCAGACTGGACTTGACGTCGGCGGCCAGTTCGGCGTCGGCGCGGCCGGGCTCCTGGAAGTAGTTGACGTAGAAGCCCTCGCCGAAGTTCTCCCGGAAGCCCTGCAGCGGCGGCGGCCCGCCCAACGGCAGCGGCGGCACGCTCAGCCCGGCGACCCCGCGGACCAGGTCCGGCCGCAGCGTGGCGGTGGCCCAGGCGACCGGCGCGCCCCAGTCGTGGCCGACCACCACGGCGCGTTCCTCGCCGAGCGCGCCGATCAGCGCGGTGACGTCGCCGACCAGGTGCAGCAGGGTGTAGGCGTCCACCGCCTCCGGCTGCGCGCTGCGGGCGTACCCGCGCTGGTCGACGGCGACCGCCCGGTACCCGGCCTCGGCGAGCGGCGCGAACTGGTGCCGCCAGGAGTACCAGCTCTCCGGGAAGCCGTGCAGCAGCAGGACCAGCGGCCCCTCGCCCTGTTCCGCGAGGTGCAGCCGGACGCCGTTCACCTCGACGTGGCTGTGCTTGATGGCCTCGTTCAACTCCTGCTCCCGATCCGGTCCGTGGGGCCCCGACGGCCCCTGCGACCCTCCTGCCCGATCAACGGTCGTGCAACCCCGGCGAGTTCCACCGGCGATTTCGACCGGCGAGTCACCGCGGCGCGACGCGGCCGAGGCCGCCCCGGAACTCCGGGACGGCCTCGGCCTCAGGCGTACGCGCTGAACTGGTTGAGCGTCAGTTCACCGTGTAGCTGTAGGGGATCGCCGCGAGCACCGAACCGGTGGTGCCGAGGCTGTTGTTGGCGGTCGGCACGAAGGTCGGGCCGGACACCAGGTAGAGCACACCCTTGACCGTGCTGCCCTTCGGGCCGGTCGGGGTGACGGTCACCTGCAGCGAGCCGGTGGCGCCGGGGGCGACGGTCACCGGGGCGGCGGCCGCGGCCTTGGCGTCGACCGCGGAGGCGTACGGGTCACCGGTGCTGGAGGTCAGCGCCGGGTCGAACGCCAGGGTGTGCGCGCTGGCGGTGATGGTGGAGGTGCCCTTCGGCGCGCCACCGGTGCCGAACGGACCGATCTGCTGGACGAAGGAGCTCCAGCCGCCCGGGACGATCGGCTGCTCGGCGGTGCCCTTGGAGGTGACGACCGAGATGGTCGAGCCGTCCTGGGCCTTCTTCAGGTCACCGAAGAGGTCCGGCGAGGCGGTGGTGGCGCTCAGCTCGATCTGCGCCGGCGTCGAGGACGCCGCCACGGCCTTGAGCTGGTCGGTGCCCGGGGGCACCAGGAAGCTCGGCACCGAGGAGGTGAGGCTCAGCGGCAGGTTGACGCTGGCCGAGGCACCCTGCGGCACCAGCGGCAGGTCGACACGCTTGTCGAGGCGGCCGTCGGCCGCGATCGACTGGGTGGCGGCCGTGTTGTTGGTGTAGTTCACGTTGACGGTGACCGGCTTGCCGGCCGCCAGCTTGGTCTTCGCGTCGTTCGGCAGACCGGCCGCGGTGGCCTGGTCCTGGTTGAACGCGATGGTGCCGGCGAAGTCCTGCGCGAGCTCCTGGCCGCTGACCGGGCCGAGCACGTTCAGGACGAAGCGCCAGTGGCCCTCGGCCGGGTTGACCGTGGTGGCCGAGACGCCGTTGGCGGAGCCCGTCACGTTGCCCTGGGCGTCGAACAGCGCGTTGCCCTCGATGTCGATCGGGGTGCCGTTCGGGCTGATCAGGGCGCCCTGCATGAACAGGTTCGCGTCCTTGGCGACGGTGACGCCGACCCGCAGGTCCTTCTGGCCCTTCGGGACGTCGAAGCCGTAGGCGAACATCTGCGTCGGCGAGGAGCCGCGGCCGTTGCCACCGGTGATGGTGCCGGTGAAGGTGCCCTTGCCGTCCTTGACCGGGACGAGGCTGCGCAGCACGACCGGAACGCTGGTGGTGTTGCCGTTCGAGCTGGAGACCACGACGGCCTCGCTGCTGTCACCGCTGGTCGCCGGGGTGGTGAGCTGGACCTTGAGGGTCTTGGTCTCACCCGGCTGCAGGTCGGTGGTGTTCGGGCTCACCGCGCCGGCCGGAACCGCGCGCTGGGTGGAGGTGCCGAGCTGGACGTCACCGGTGTAACCGGCCTTGCCCGCCGGGGTGTAGAGGACCGCGGTCCACTCGCCGGCCGTCGGGTGCGGGACGTCGACCAGGCCGTAGTTGGCCGGGGTGGCGCCGCCCTGCGGACGGGTGTTGGTCTCGAAGCGGCCCGACGGGTCGAGCAGCGTCATGCGGACCACGGGGCCGTTGGTCACCGGGTTCGGGCCGCCGTGCCAGGCGATCGACGCCGCGAGGCGGTCGGCACCGGCCGGAACGGTGAACTTGACCTGCTTCTGGACCCAGGTGGCACCGTTGGTGGCGTACTTGAAGGTGTCGGTCGCGGACGAGTCCAGCTTGACGGTCTGCTGGTTGTTCGCCTGCGGCACGAAGCTGCGGGTGGTGGCGCTGACCGACTGGGGCTCGTCACTGGTGTTGGTGACGGAGACGTCGGTGGTGTGGGTCGAGCCGGGGGCACCCTGGATGCTCACCTGGCCGGTGTTCACCACGACGGTGCGGGCACCGTCGGTGCCGTCGCCGTCGTCGTAGCCGCGGGCGGCCTCGACGGCGGCCCGGACGTTCAGCAGACCGGCGCCCTGCTCCTCGGCGGGGACGCCGAGGTCGGTGGCGGTGCCGGTGATGAACTTCTTCACCAGCGCCGGGGACGGCGAGTCGCCGCCGTGGGTGTCGCGGTAGGCCTGGATGACCAGGGCCGCGGCGCCGGTGACGAACGGGGCGGCCTGGCTGGTGCCACCGAACGACTGGATGTTCGTGGGCTTGCCGTTGAAGTTGGTGCAGTCCGCGAACTTGGAGGTGTCGGCGGTGCACAGCGCCCAGTCCGACTCGCCCGGCGCGACCAGGTCGAGGGTCCGGCCGGCCTGGGTGAAGCCACCCGAGGAGAGCGCGGAGATCCGGCTGTCGTTCCAGGTCCCGTTGGAGAACTTGGAGGCCGCGTAACCGGTCTGCTGGTAGTTCTGGTTGTCCGTCGACGCGCCGACCGAGATCACGTACGGGTCGGTGGCCGGGGTGCCGATGGTGCCGCTGAGGCCCGCGTCACCGGTGGAGACGGAGACGGTGACACCGGCCTTGACGGCCTGCTCGTTGAAGAGCGCGATGGTGTCGTGGGCACCGCTGTCCGGGGTGACGTTGCCGCCGAAGGACTCGTTCAGCACGTCCACGTGGGCGACCCGCACCGCGTAGTCGATGGACTGCAGGATCGACGAGTTGGACATCATCTCGCCGCCGGCCTTCAGGGCGACCAGGTCGGCGTCCGGGGCGAGGCCGCGGATCTGGATGTTGCAGCCGGCCGGCAGCGGGTGCGAGGCGTTGACCCACTGCGAGACGTCGTAGGTCTGACGGCCCTGGGCGATGACCGCCGAGGCGTCGCCGAAGGCCTCGGCGCCGCCGCTCGGCGTGTTCCAGCCCTCACCCGAGAAGTCCTGGTAGTCGACCACGGCGTGCGAACCGTCGGCCCGGATGAAGTCCGGGTTGTTCGGGTCGAGCGCGTCGGCGATGTAGGCGACCTTGACACCCTTGCCGGTGGCCAGGTTCTCGACGCCGGGCTTGCCGTTGCCGCTGTAGGCGTGGACCGAGTAGAGGCCCTCGGGCTCCAGCAGCGGCTTGGACGGGTCGGAGGGACAGACCGTGTTGGTCGCGTTCTCCTGAGCCTGACCGTTGCTGCCCGTAACGGCCTTCGAGGCGTCGGCGGACTTGCCGGACGTCGAAGCCGCGGCGTCCGCCTTCTTCGCGGTGGTGCCGGCGACCGGGGCGACCTGCACCTGGGTGTCCGCGACCACGGCGGCGACCGCCGGGTCGGCCTGCAGCGCCGCGCGCTCGGCCGGGCTGACCGTGGCGGAGAAGGCGTTGCCGACCACGAAGCTCTTGACGTCGGTGCCGCCGCTGGCCTTGACCTTGTCCAGCAGCGGCTTCTGCGCGCTGGCGGTCTTCTGCTGACGGGCGCCCAGGTGACCGTGGTCGGCCGGGGCGTCCGCTATCTGGTCCTTCAGGATCACGATCACCGGTGCCGGCGACCCGTCCGAGGACGCCGCCTGGGCGTTCTGCGGATCCTGGGTCGGGGCTGCGCTCGCAATGGTCCCGAGGCTCAGGACCATGGACGCGGCGGTGACGGTGACGGCGGCTGCTAGCTGGGTCTTGCGCCAGCCGATCAATGGACATCCTTTCGTCTGATGCGACGTCAGGTTGCACGGCCGAGCGTACCGGGATCCTGATGGGACGCTTGGTTGCTCCGGACCGCGCGTCCCGACAGCGGACGCATTCCAGCGCATCCGCCACGACCACGACAAGGGGTCAAAACCCCATCAGAAAGTAAAAATGACCATCGGAAAGTAAAATACACAGTATGAATCCGGCCGAGTCCGCCCCTTTTTCACCGATCAGAGCCGGTCAGAGAACGGTGAGAACTGACCGATCCACCTGCAAAAATTTCCGGTGGCGAACACTGGCCACAGGCGGAACACCGCCACCTGCTGCCAACTTGTCGACATCGCGACCCTTCCTTCCCCGTCGATCGCGATCGAAACAGCAACCGGCCCACTACACCGACCGGGCGGCCGGGGAGTTCATCCGCTCCCCGGCCGCTTTCCGGAACGCCGGCTCGGGAAAGCCGGTCCAGGGGCACCGGTTCACGGCTGCCGGTCCAGGAGGCGCCGGTCCAGGAGGCGCCGGTTCAGGAGGAGGCCGCCAGCCGCTCCCGGGCGTCCGCCAGGTCCTCCGCCGTCGGGGCGTCGTCCTGGGTCAGCCGGTGGCGCCAGTAGCCGGTGAAGTCGATGGACTCCTTCGGCACCCCCCGCTCCTCGACCAGGCACCGGCGCACCGCCCGTACCGCCCCCGCCTCCCCTGCCAGCCAGGCGAAGGGCCGTCCGCCCGGCAGCGCGGCGTCCCGGAACGCCCTGGTCAGCGGGGCGCCCGGGGCCGCGCCGTCGCGGTACAGCCACTCCACCGCCAGGTCGGCCCGGGTCGGAAGCTCCTGACGCTCCGCCCGGTCCGCCACCTCGATCCAGGCGTACGCCCGCACCCCGGCGGGCAGCGCCTCCAGCAGGGTCGCAATGGCCGGCAGCGCGGTCTCGTCGCCGGCCAGCAGCACCCAGTCGGCCGCCGTCGCGGCCTCGGTGAGCGGCACCGGCGGGGCGTACAGCGCGGAGGGGCCGACCAGGCCGAGCCGATCCCCCGGCGCGGCGCGCAGCGCCCAGGCGGCAGCCGGGCCGGTGTCGCCGTGCAGCACGAAGTCGACCTCGATCCGCCGGGTTCCGGGGTGCCGACGGCGCAGGGTGAAGCTGCGCAGCACCGGGCGCTCGGCCTCGGGGATCGCCAGGTAGGCCTGGTACCAGCCCATCGGGTCGTCCTGCCCGGCGGGCAGCAGCGGCTCGCGCTGTCCGGGGCGCGGGAAGCAGAGCTTGAGCTGCTGGTCGGGCATGTCGCCCACGGCGTCGGCCAGGGCATCCGCCTCGAAGACGATCCGGGCGGTGCGCGGCGTGATCCGCTCCACCGCTACGACCTCGACGAAGGTGACGGGCAGTGTCATCGCGAAACCCCTTCGATGCGTGAACCTGATACCTTACGGCATAAAGAGTTGCTGGCGCGAGGATACTTTACACCATAAGGAGATGCCTGGATGACCGTCTACGCCGGGCAGGGAGACGCCCACCGCTCGCTCGCCCTGCTGTGGGGCCGACCCGATGAACCGCGCACCGGGCGCAGTGGCCCGAAACCGGGCCTGAGTGTGGACGCGATCGTGTCCGCCGGAATCGCGGTGGCCGACGCCGAGGGGATGGCCGCCCTGTCCATGCGCGCCGTGGGCGAACGACTCGGCCGCACCGCGATGGCGCTCTACACCTATGTGCCGGGCAAGGCCGAACTGCTCGACCTGATGCACGACCGGGTGCTCGCCGAACTCCCCTCCGGGCCACCACCGACGGACGGCTGGCGGGCCGCCGTCACCGCCTGGGCCGAGGAGTTGTACGACTGCTACCTGCGCCACCCCTGGGTGCTCCAGGTATCGCAGGCCCGGCCCGTCCTCGGACCGGCCGAACTCGCCGCGATGGAGCACCTGTTGGCCGCCCTGCAGCCCGCCGCACTGGCCCCGGGACGACTCCGCGGCGCGGTCGCCGCGCTCTGGCAGTTCGTCCGCGGCACGGCCGCCACCACCGCCGACGCCCGCGGCGCGGCCGCCGCCACCGGCGTCGCGGACGAGGAGTGGTGGACCACCCGCTCCGCCCGACTCGCCGAGCTGGCCCCGGACTTCCCCCGGCGCTACCCGCTGCTCACCGCCCTGCAGAGCACTGCCGGCGGCCCGCCCGAGGAGAGCGGGCGGGAGGCCTTCCGCAGCGGGCTGGCGGTGCTGCTCGACGGGGTCGCGGCCCGGGCCGGCGCCTGATCCCCGGCGCCGTCCTGCCCGGTCAGCCCCGGCGGGCGGCCGGGATCGCCAGCAGGACGCCGAGCACCAGCAGCACGGCGTACCCGGCGGTCTCATGGCCGTCCGGCACCAGAAAGCGGACGAAGCCGAACAGTCGGAAACCCCCGAGCCGGTCGGCCAGCAGGCCGGAGCCGCCGCCCAGGATCAGCACGAAACCGAGGTAGCCGAGCATGGTCTTCATACCCCCGAGCCTAGGAACCCCCGGCCGCCCGCCCAACCGACTTTCGGTGCGACCCCGGACCACCAAAGTCGCGCCCGGGCGCCGGCCCCCGCCCGCCGGGTGGATCCGGACGGAGCAGCAGGCACGGCGGCCCGGCGGCACCGCCGGTACGTTCGCCGTGTGCAGCCAAAGCATGTGCAGAAACCACCGTCCGCCGCCCGGGTCGCGGCCGCCTCCGCCGCCTCCGCCCTGGTGCTCGCCGCCGGCGCCCCGGCGGCCCTCGCCCAGGACTCCACCCCCGCCGTCGGCGGGGAGCGGCTGGGCCGCCCGGCCGTCCAGGTCGCGCCGCTGGCCGGGGCGCCCGCCCTGCCCGCCGAACTGACCGGCCGCTCCTGGCTGGTCGCCGACGCCGGCACCGGCGAGGTGCTCGCCGCCCACAACGCCCACCAGCCGCTGCCGCCGGCCAGCACCCTCAAGATGCTGTTCGCGGACACCGTGCTGCCCAAGTTCGACCGCAGCGCGGAACACCAGGTCACCCCCGCCGAACTCGCCAACCTCGGCGTCGGCAGCAGCCTGGTCGGCGTCAAGGAGAACCTCCCCTACCGGGTCGAGGACCTCTGGCGGGGCGTCTTCCTCAGCTCCGGCAACGACGCCGTGCACGTCCTGGCGCACATGAACGGCGGCGTCCAGCAGACCGTCGGCGAGATGCAGGCCCGCGCCCAGTCGCTCCAGGCCAAGGACACCAAGGTGATCTCCCCCGACGGCTACGACATGGACGGCCAGGTCTCCTCCGCCTACGACCTCACCCTGTTCGCCCGCGCCGGGCTGCGCAACGCCGACTTCCGCTCCTACTGCGGCACCCGCACCGCGCGTTTCCCCGGCGGCCTGGACAAGACCACCGGGCAGCGCACCGCCTTCGACATCGCCAACACCGACCGGCTGCTCGGCAGGTACCCGGGCCTGATCGGCGTCAAGAACGGCTACACCACCAACGCGGGCGCCACCTTCACCGGCGCCGCCGAACGCGGCGGCCGCACCCTGCTGGTGACGGTGATGCACCCCGAGGCCCAGGGCAAGGTCTACGACGAGGCCGCCAGCCTGCTCGACTGGGGCTTCGCGGCCGCCGGCAAGGTCCAGCCGGTCGGGCAGCTGGTCGACGACCTCGGCGCTCCGAAGGGCGCCACGGGCGGCGTCGGCAGCGCCGGCAGCCCGGGCGGCTCCGGCACCTCGCCGAGCGGCGGGGCCCCGCAGGCCGACGCCGAGCTGCCGCCGTGGTCCCGCCCGCCCACCCTCGACGGCGACGGCTCCGGCCTGGCCCCCGCCCTGTGGACCGGCGCCGTGCTCGCCACCGCCCTCGCCGTCTGGGGCACCGCCCGCACCGCCGCCCGCCGCCGCGCCGTACCGTCCACCGCCCGCCCGGCCGCCACCGCGCCCGCCACACCCACCGACGGCCCGACCGACACCGGCGCCGCCCGCATCGGCGCCACCGGCGTCGGCGGCCGCACCCCCCGCCGGCTCACCCGCCGGGCCCGCGCCCTGCTGCGCGGCACCCGCCCCGGCCACCGGCAGTGACCTGCGGGGTCCTCTGGGTCGGGGCCCGGTAGGTCCTGACCGGACAGGGCCTAGACTTCCGGCCATGACCACGCCCGACCCCGCCGCCTCGGACCGGCTCGCCCGGATCGTCGGCCTCTCCTCCGGCAGCTACCTGCTCGTCACCACCTACAAGAGGGACGGCACGCCGGTGCCGACCCCGGTGTGGGTGGTCCGCGACGGCGAGGCCCTCGGCATCTGGACCGTCGCGGACTCCTGGAAGGTCAAGCGGATCCGCAACCGCGCCGACGTCCTGGTCGGCCCCTGCGACGTCAAGGGCCGACCGACCGGCGAGCAGTACCCGGCCACCGCCGAGCTCCTCTCCCCCGAGCGCACCGGCGCCTACCGCACCCTGCTCCGTCAGAAGTACGGCCTGCTCGGCGTGCTCACCCTGCTCGGCAGCCGGCTGCGGCGCGGCGAGCACGGCACCGTCGGCATCCGGATCACCCTGGCGGACTGACGGCCCTCGGGGTTCGTCGGCGCTCCGTCAGGTGGTGCTGCCGAACCGTCGCCGGTACCCGGTGGGGGTGGCGCCCGGATGGCGGGCCGAACAGAGCCTGGCGCACGACCCGGAGCTGCTGCACGTCGGGGCGATGTTCCACGACCTGGCCTCCACCGCATCCCGGCCGCGTGCGCCGAGGGCGTCCGGCACCACCCGGACACCACCTTCGGCAACGTCAAGGCCGATGTGCTGGCGCACTTCGTGCCGGGCTTCGAGCGGGGCGACATCGTGGAGGTCATCCGGGGCTCCGACTGGCCGGAGTGAGTGCCTTCGGCATGGCAGGCTTGGCGGCCATGGAGTCCTTGGAGCAGAGCGGACCGCCCCTGCTGGTGGTGGACGGCGCGAACGTGGTCGGCTCGGTGCCGGACGGCTGGTGGCGCGATCGGCGGGGAGCCGCCGAGCGGCTGCGGGACGCGCTGGTCGCCGTCGCCGCCCACGGCGTGCCGGAGCGGCCCGGGCCGCTGGAGGTGGTGCTGGTGGTCGAGGGCGCGGCCCGGGGCGTGAGCGGGCTGCCCGAGGTTCGGGTGGTGTCGGCGAGCGGCAGCGGGGACGACCGGATCGTGGAGCTTGTGCGCGAGGCCCGCGCCGAGGATCCGGCGCGGGCCTGCCTGGTCGTCACCGCGGACCGCGAACTGCGCGACCGGGTCGGCGCGTTGGGCGCCGCCGTGACCGGCCCACGGAGCGTCCGGCCCTGATCCGGCCCCGGATCAGGCTCTGGCTCAGTGCCTGATCTGAAGGGCGTTGATGCCCCAGTGGATCGACGGGTCCGAGGTGTGCACGGTGAACTGGAAGTCGCGGCCCGGGCGGGCGGGGATCTCCACGGAGCCGACGCCGACGGCGTCCACCGGGCACTGCACGGTGAAGTCGGCCGGGGCCAGGCCGCCGACGTGCACCTGCACCGAACCGCCGCCCTGGCAGCCGACGGTGACGGAGATCGGCAGCGACTCGATCGCCGAGGCCGTCACCGCGCCGCCGTTCCCGATCCAGTCCGGGATCGAGAACATGGTGTCCTCGTCCGGCGTCGGCGGCAGGATCCGGCCCGTCCCCGGCCCGCCGATCGGCGTGTCAGGGCCGGGCCCGTCGGCCGGCTGCGCCGACGCCGTCCCGAGCAGTGCCACCGATACCCCCAGCACCCCGGCCGCCACGGCCAGTGCACGCGTCCACGTCCGCTTCATGGTCATCCCCCCAAGATGGTGTTCATTCCTCCGTGCCGGTCTTCGGCACACGAATCGATCGTACGGGGCCGCACCGACACGTCATCCGCCGTGATCCAGCCCGCTCCGGCACACCGGCTCCGGGGAATCCGGGGGGTGCGGGAACCGATCGCTCCGGCCGTCCGACTGGTGGGGCGTGAGTGCGAAGTCGCCGGGTGTCCGGCCGTTGAGTGTGCTGGTGGGGTTCGTCCTGCTGCTGGTGGTGGTGTTCGTGGTGGCCTACGGGGCGGGGAGGCAGGTGGGGCCGGTGGCGCCGGGGCTGACGCCGGGCCGGGGTGGCGGGGCTTCGCCCGGGACGGGTGGGCACGACATGGGCGGGATGCGATGAGCCCGGCCGTGGGCGCGGAGGCCGGGGAGCTGGTGTCCACCGATCTGGCGGTCGGCGGGATGACCTGTGCCGCGTGCGTGGGCCGGGTGGAGAAGCGGCTGGGCCGGATCGACGGGGTGACGGCCGGGGTGAACCTGGCCACCGGCCGGGCCCGGGTGCTGCACCCGGCCGGGGTGTCCGTCGCGGAGCTGGTCGCGGCCGTGGAGCGGGCCGGTTACACCGCCGAGCCGGCGCCCGCCGGGGTGCCGGCCGGGATCGCCGCGGAGGAGCCGGACGAGCGGTGGCGGCTGCTGGTGACCGCCCTACCGGCCGTCCCGGTGCTGGTCCTGTCGATGGTGCCGGCGCTGCAGTTCACCGCCTGGCAGTGGGTCTGCTTCGGGCTGGCCGTGCCGGTGGTGACCTGGGGTTCGGCGGGCTTCCACCGGCGGGCGCTGCAGGGGCTGCGGCATGCCGCGGCGACCATGGACACCCTGGTCAGCCTGGGTGTCGTCGCCTCCTTCGGCTGGTCGGCGTACGCGCTGTTCCTGGGCGGGGCCGGGCAGTTGGGCATGCGGATGCCGTTCTCGCTGACCGCCGACGGCAGCGGCGCGGCGCACGTGTACCTGGAGGCGGCGGTCGGCGTGCCGCTGTTCGTACTGGCCGGGCGGCTGCTGGAGGGCCGGGTGCGCCGGCGCAGCGGGTCCGCGCTGCGGGCGCTGGCCGAGCTGGGCGCCAAGCAGGTGTGCGTCCGGGCGGAGGACGGCGAGGAGCGCCTGATGCCGATCGAACTCCTTCTGCCGGGGCAGGAGTTCGTGGTGCGCCCGGGTGAGCGGGTGGCCACCGACGGGGTGGTGGTCGACGGCGGTTCGGCGTTGGACCTGAGCCTGCTGACCGGGGAGAGCGTGCCGGTGGAGGTCGGCCCCGGGGACCAGGTGGCGGGCGCGACGGTGAACGTCGGCGGCGCGCTGGTGGTACGGGCCACGGCCGTCGGCGCGGACACCCAACTGGCCCGGATCACCGCGCTGGTGGCCGACGCCCAGGCCGGCAAGGCCCGGGCGCAGCGGCTGGCTGACTCGGTGGCCGGGGTGTTCGTGCCCTGTGTGCTGACGGTCGCGGTGTGCGTGCTGGGCTTCTGGCTGGGCGCGGGCGCCGCCCCGCAGGCGGCGGTGACGGCGGCGGTGGCCGTGCTGGTGGTGGCCTGCCCGTGCGCGCTGGGCCTGGCCACCCCCACGGCGCTGCTGGCGGCGACCGGCCGGGGCGCCGAACTGGGTGTGCTGGTGCGCGGCCCGGAGGTGCTGGAGAGCCTGCGCCGGGTGGACACCGTGGTGGTGGACAAGACCGGCACGCTGACCACCGGCCGGATGGAGCTGACGGCGGTGACGGTCACCGGGGAGTGTCCGGAGCAGGAGGTGCTGCGGCTGGTGGGCGCGGTCGAGCACCGTTCGGAGCACCCGATCGGACGTGCCGTGGCGGCGGCCGCCCGGGAGCGCTGCGGGCCCCTGCCGCCGGTGGCGGGCTTCGCGGCCGCGACCGGCCTCGGGGTGTCCGGCACGGTCGAGGGCCGGGCGGTCCGGGCCGTCCGCCCGGACCGCGCCGAGCTGCCCCCGGAGCTCGCGGCGGCGGTGGCGGCGGCCGGGGCGGCGGGGCGTACCTCCGTACTGGTGGAGCTGGACGGGCGGGCCGCGGCCGTGCTCGCGGTCGGCGACACGCTGCGCTCCGGCAGCTGGCGGGCACTGCACCGGCTGCGCGGGATGGGTCTGGAGACCGTGCTGCTGACCGGCGACGGTCCGGGCGCGGCCGAGGCGGTGGCCGGCGAGCTGGGCATCCGGCGGGTGCACGCCTCGGCCTCGCCGGAGCGCAAGGCCGAGGTGGTGGCCGAACTGCGCGCCGCCGGACGGACGGTGGCGGTGGTCGGCGACGGCGTCAACGACGCGGTCGCGCTGGCCTCGGCCGACCTCGGGGTGGCGCTGGCCTCCGGCAGTGACGCCGCGATCGGCGCGGCCGGGCTGACCCTGGTGCGCGGCGAGATCGAGGCGGTGGTGGACGCGGTGCGGCTGGCCCGGCAGACCCTGGCCACCATCCGGACCAACCTGTTGTGGGCCTTCGGCTACAACCTGGTGCTGATCCCGCTGGCGGCCGTCGGGCTGCTGAACCCGATGCTGGCGGCGGTGGCGATGTCGCTCAGTTCGCTGCTGGTGGTGGGCAACAGCCTGCGGCTGCGCACCTGGGAGCCGGGGCGCGGGCTGCGGAACGGGGGCCGGCGATGAGGATGACCGACCGGTTCAAGGCGGTCGGCCCGCCGGTCGGCGCGGCGGCCCTCGCACTGGCCCTGCTGACCGGCTGGACGGCGCTCGGCGGCGCCGGACGCCCCCGCCCGGTGGAGGCCGACGCCGGCTGGGTGCTGCTGCCCACGGCGGGCGCCGGCTCGGCCACCGCGGCCTTCTTCACGATCCGCAACCCGGGCGAGGTACCCGACGAACTGACCGGCGCCAGCTGGGAGTTCGGCGGTCCGATCACCCTCAAGCGGCATCTGCACCAGGGCTCGGCCGGCCGCTGGGAGCCGGTCTCCGGCCTGCCCGTCCCCGCCCGCGGCGAACTGGCGATGTCCCCGGAGGACTCCGACCTGATGATCGCCGCCCCGCCCCCGCTGACCAGCGGCCAGTGGGTGGGCTTCACCCTCACCTTCCGGCACAGCCCGCCACTGCGCCTGGCCGCCAGGGTCCTGCCGCCGGGCGAGCGCCCGCGCTGAGCGCGACGGCCCGGCGG
>NZ_JBHXEG010000084.1:0-39949 GCF_042724935.1 Kitasatospora sp. NPDC127060 | reverse complement strand
GTTCGACTTGCATGTGTTAAGCACGCCGCCAGCGTTCGTCCTGAGCCAGGATCAAACTCTCCGTGAATGTCTACTCGGCCCCACAATCAAGCAGAGCCGGTCAACACCCGCGTTGAGCGGCACGGCAACCACCGGAATAAGGCGGCCCCGCGCACTGCGTCCTCGCTAGTGTTTGTTTCAAAAGGAATCTCCAACCCCGATCAAGCGATCGAGGCCGGGGATGTCAACATATCTGGCGTTGACTTTTGGCACGCTGTTGAGTTCTCAAGGAACGGACGCTTCCTTCGGACCGCCTTCCAGCGGGCTCTCCGGGCGCTTCGTTCTTTCGTGTTTCCAGCTTATCAGATGTTTTCCGCTCCGTTTCCGGGGCTTCGTTCATCCAACTCGCCGGTGTCTTCCGGGGCTTGACGCCCTGTCCGACGTTTCAAACTCTAGCCGATCCCTGCTCCGAAAAGCGAATCCAGCCGCAATCCGATAAAAAGCGCACGCCGAATAAGCACCAGGCCGCAACGCGAAAAGCGAAACGACCGGCACGAACCGGAAGTGGTGTTTCAAGGGATTGGCCGCTCCGGGACCGTCCGCGCCGATGCGTGTCCGGTGCTCCCTGCCGAGCGACTAGGAAACACTACCCCTCTCGGGCGCCTGGGGCAAACCCGTCCCGGGGACGGTCCGGGTGCAGAGGGCACGGCCCTGCTTCACGTACTCGCCGTTGGGGTGGTCGTTGCCGGTGACCCAGCGCAGTGCGGTGGCCTCGTCGCGGCCGCCGTCGCGGTGGCGGCGGAGCAGGCGCTCCTCGCGGACGGTGTCGTCGGTGTCGACGTACCAGAGTTCGCGCAGCAGCCGACGGGCGTCCGGCCAGGGGGCGTCGGTGGCGGCTAGGTAGTTGCCCTCGGTGATGACCAGGCGGGTGTGCGGGCGGACGACGTGGCGGGCGGCGACCGGTTCGTCCAGGGTGCGGTCGAAGTCGGGGACGTAGATGTCCTGGAAGCGGTCGGCGGCGACCCGCCGGAGCAGGGCGAGGTAGCCGTGGGCGTCGAAGGTGGCCGGGGCGCCCTTGCGGTGGGTCAGTCCGAGGCGGTCGAGCTGGGCGGCCGAGAGGTGGAAGCCGTCGAGCGGGAGGTAGGCGGCGGTGCCGGGGCCTTCGACGCGTTCGACCGCGGCGACCAGGTGGCGGGCGAGGGTGGACTTGCCGGCCCCGGGCGGGCCGACAAGTCCGAGGATCGTACGGGCGTTGCTGCCCGGGCCGCGGAGGAGTCCGAGGGCAAGGGCGATGAGGCGGTCCTCGTTCATGGCCGCACCCTACTCACTGGCCCGGGCCCGACGGCGGGCTCCTGCACAGGCACCGCAGGCTCAGGCGTGGGCTCAGGCGTGGACGGTAACGGGGACGAGCGCGGGCCGGTCCAGGGTGAGGGTGCCGGCGTCCGCGTCGAGTACCGCAGCGACGCCGAGCGGAACGGTCAGGGTGGAAGGGCAGTGGCCGAAGCCCAGTTCCCAGAGCACGGGCACGCCGAGCCCCCCGAGGCGGTCGAGCATCACGTCCCGGACCCGCTCGGGACGGCCACATCCCTCCCAGGAGCCGAGGGCTATGCCGGCCACCCCGTCGAGGGCGCCGGAGCGCAGGAACTGGGTGAGCAGGCGGTCCAGCTGGTACGGGTGCTCGTTCACGTCCTCGAGGACCAGGATGCTGCCCGCGTAGGAGGGGCGGGCGGCAGGGGTGCCGCGCTCTGCCGCGAGGACGTGGACGCACCCTCCGGCGGTGACGCCGTGGGCGCGGCCGGGGACGAGCGCGCCGGCGGTGGGTGAGGTGAGGACGGTGGTGGCAGCGGGGTCGAAGAGGGTCCGGCGCAGGTGTTCGGCGGTGGGCCCGTCCTCGATGAAGGAGGAGGCGGCGGCCATCGGCCCGTAGAGGGTGGCGAGGCCGAGGCGCTGGGCGAAGGCCTCGTGCAGGGAACTGACGTCACTGAAGCCGATGAAGGGCTTGGGGCGGGCGGCGCGCATCGCGGCCCAGTCGAGCAGGTCGACGATCCGGTGGACGCCGTAGCCGCCGCGGGCGCAGATGACGGCGTCGACGGCGGGGTCGAGCCAGGCCTCCTGGATGTCGGCGACACGGTCGGCGTCGGTGCCGGCCAGGTAGCCGAGGGTGGGGTGGGTGTCGAGGACGTGCGGGGCGACGGTGACGCGCAGGCCCCAGGAGCGGAGGAGTGCGCAGCCGGCGGTGAGCCGCGCGGGGTCGATCGGGCCGCTGGGAGCGACGACGGCGATGTGGTCGCCGGGGCGCAGTTGCGGCGGGCGGGTCAGTCCCTGGCCGGGCGTGGTGGGTTGCTGGTCCATGGACCGGGCCTTTCGGGGAAGGGGCGGGGCGGTGGGCGGCCTCGGGGTGTGGTCGAGGCCGCCCGGTGACGATATGCCCGCCACCCGACCGGCCGATGTCCGTGGACGGGCGGACCGCGCCGGTGCCGTACGGGTTGATGGCCCTTCAGAACGCGCCCATCACCTCCCGCACCTCGGCGAGGGTGGCGTCGGCGATGGCGTTGGCCCGCTCCGCGCCGGTACGCAGGACCTGGCGCAGGTGGCCGCGGTCGGCGGCGAGGTCGGCGCGGCGGGCGCGCAGCGGGCGGAGGTGCTCGTTGACGGACTCGATGACGGTGCGCTTGAGGGCGGCCGCGCCGCCGTCGCCGATCTCCTCGGCGATCGCCTCCGGGGCGCGGCCCTGGCAGAGCCCGGCGAGCAGGACGAGGCCGGAGACCTCGGGGCGGGCGACCGGGTCGTAGGTGATGCGGCGGTCGGCGTCGGTCTTCGCGCCGCGGATGATCCGGGCGGTCTCGTCCTCGTCGGTGCCGAGGGGGACGGCGTTGCCGCGGCTCTTGCTCATCTTGCCGCCGTCGGTACCGAGCAGCATCGGGGCGTCGGAGAGCAGCGCCCGGGGGCGGGGGAAGACGGCGCTGCCGTCGGCGTGCGGATAGCGCTCGTTGAAGCGGCGGGCGACGGTGCGGGCGACTTCGAGGTGGGGCAGCTGGTCCTGGCCGACCGGGACGAGGTCGGCCTTGCAGAACAGGATGTCGGCGGCCTGGTGCACGGGATAGGTGAACATCAGTCCGTTGACGGCGGCCTGGCTGGAATGGGCGATCTCGTCCTTGACGGTGGGGTTGCGGCTCAGTTCGGCGACGCTCACCAGGCTGAGGAAGGGCAGCAGCAGCTGGTTGAGGGCGGGGACGGCGCTGTGGGCGAAGATCGTGGCCCGGTCGGGGTCGAGGCCGGCGGCGAGGTAGTCGAGGACGAGATTCTCGGTGTGCTCGGCGAGCCGGTCGGCGACGTCGCGGTCGGTGATGACCTGGTAGTCGGCGACCAGGACGAACATCTCGACGCCCCGGTCCTGGAGCCGGACCCGGTTGCGCAGGGTGCCGAAGTAGTGGCCGAGGTGCAGCGGGCCGGTGGGGCGGTCTCCGGTGAGGACGCGGTGGGCGCCGGGGTCGGCGACCAGGTCGGCGGCCGTCAGCACGGCGGCGGTCGCGTCGGAGCCGACGGTCGAGCAGGACGTGGTGGCGGTCGGGGCGGAGGTGGTGGCGGTCATCGGGTTTCTCCCTCGGTACGGCGGTGGTGGCGGCCGTCCGGGGCGCGCGGCCCGTCCCGTGGGGAAACGCGACAGGGCCGTCCATCCCGGACGGCCCTGGTCAGGCGAGTGTGGTGGCCGTCCTAGGACGGCCACCAGCACAGGCCCACGAAGCGCTTCATGGCTCCAAGATAGCGTCAGTCCTCCGCCACCAGGGGGATGGATGTCGCCAACTATTGGTGTTTTCAGGCACGTGCGATGACTTTCGGCTCCTCGGCGAACACCCCCGCACGGAGGGTGTCGAGGCGACAAGATAGGTTTGCCTCACCTAACTTTGACTCGCTTGATCCCGACCCGTGAAGGAGCGTCGCGTGGCCCCCGACTCCGACGGCCCGACCCCCGCCCGCCAGACCCCTACCCGCCGACCCCCCACCCGCCGCCGCTTCCTCACCGCCGGGGTGACCGGCGCCGCCGTGCTCGGCCTCGGCGGGCTCCTCAGTGCCTGTGGCAGCTCGGGCGGCTCCGGAAGCAGCGGCGGCGGTACCACGAAGCCGGGCGGCGGCTCGCCCGACCAGAAGTCGGTCAAGCAGGGCGGCGACGACTACGCCACCGTCATCGAGAAGATGAAGGACTTCGGCACCGACGCCGCCCCCGGCGTCTACCCGCGCACCGTCAAGCACGCCATGGGCGAGACCGTCATCCCGGCCAAGCCCACCCGGGTCGTGGTGCTGGACACCGGCGAACTCGACAACGTCGTCGCGCTCGGCATCCAGCCGGTCGGCGTCGTGCACACCGACGGCTCCAAGTCTCTGCCGTCCTACCTGAAGGACAAGGCCGGCAACCCGGCCGCCGTCGGCACCATCAACAGCCTCAACCTGGAGGCGATCGCCGCGCTCAAGCCCGATCTGATCCTCGGCAGCCAGCTGCGCGCCCAGGACCAGTACGCCCAGCTGTCGAAGATCGCGCCGACCGTCTTCTCGCTGCGCCCCGGCTACCCCTGGAAGCAGAACTTCCTGCTCAACGCCAGCCCCTTCGGCCTGCAGGCCGAGGCCAAGGCGCAGCTCGACGCCTACCAGACGGCCGCCACCGCGATCGGCGCCGGTCTCGGCGGCAAGCGGCCCACCATCACCCCGCTGCGCTTCATGCCGGGCCGAACCCGGCTCTACGCCGAACTCTCCTTCATCGGCACCATCCTCACCGACGTGCCGCTGCCGCAGCCCGCGATCGAGCAGGTCAAGGAACTCGCGGTGGAGGTCAGCCCGGAGCAGATCGACAAGGCCGACGCCGACTGGATCTTCTACGGCGTGTACGGGAGCCCCAGCTCGACCAACCAGGACGCGGTACTCGGGGGCGCACTCTGGAAGACGCTCGGCGCGGTCAAGTCCGGTCAGGCCCGGCCGGTTTCGGACGAGACCTGGTTCCTCGGGCTCGGCGTCATGGCGGCCAACGCGGTGCTCGCCGACCTCAAGGGCTTCGTCGCGCCCGGCAGTTGAGCCGATACGCCTGACAGGGAGCGCCGCCGGCCCTCCGGCGATCACTCCGTACTCGCGCGCACACGCCCGGGAATGACGCTTGGAGCTGGTCGCGCGGTGCGGGAGGATCATCGGGACCGTCCCCCGAAGGGCCCGCCGATGACCTCGCTCCACCCCACCTCCACCGACCTCATCTCCCCCTACCCCGACCCCGACCCCGCCTCCACCGACCCCGACCTGCCCGGACCGGCCGCGGGTGGCGCCGGTACCCCGCCCACGGGTGGCGCCAGTACTCCGGCCACGGCCGACGGGCCGCCCGCCCCGGCGGGACCACCCGGACCGCCCGCCCCGGCGGTGCCGGTCTGCTCCCTCGCGACGGCGACCGAAGGCACTCAGGCCCGCCACGACTCGGTGCCGCAGCCGCGCACCCCGGAGGACGTCGAGGCGCAGCTCCGCCACGCCGACGGCGACGCGACGGCCGCCGGGCTCCGCGCGGCGCTCGCCGAGCGGCTGCGGACCGGGCGCGCGGAGGGGCGCTCGCTCGCCGAACTGGCGGCCTCGTGCCGGCGGCCGGTGGAGGAGGTGCGGGCGCTGCTCGGCGAGACCGCGGAGCAGGCCCCGGTCCTGACCGGGAGCGCTCCCGTCGAGCAGGCCGGGTCGGGGTTCCTCCGGCTCCAGCAGGCGGCGACGCCGTCGGAGGCCAACCGGCCCGCACCGGCGCCGCGTTCGACGCGCGAGGAGATCCGGAGCCTCGCCTCGCGGCGGCCGTCACCCTCCCGCCGACTGCGCCGGATGCACCCCCAGACCGACCGGACCGACCTGACCGGGCAGGAGGCGACCGCACGGGAGACGGCCGCGACCGACCCGACCGGGGTGCGGCCGCAGGGTGCCGGGAGGGTGGGTGAACCGACCGGTGCAACGGGGGCGTCCGCCGAGCGCGCGCTCTTGGCGGACGCCTGGACCGGGCCGGAGAGCCCGGCCGTCGCCCCGGAGTACGGGGGCGGCACGGCATGGGCCGGCGCGTCCCGGACCGATACGTCATGGCCAGGAATGCCCCGGCCCGACACGTCGTGGCCCGGCCCGTCCGGGCCCGACACGTCCTGGGGTGAAGCACCGCTCGGCATCCTGATCGGCGGCAGCCCGGTCCAGCCGGAGGCCCTCGGCCGCCCCGAGGAACGGACGCCAGTCCGGGTGGCGGCCGAACCGATCAGGGTCGGGCGCGGCACCAGCCTGGTCGTGCTGCCGTCCTGGCGTCCCGCCATCGCCGTCTCGGTGTCGACCGAACAGCTGGTCACCGAGACCGGGCTCGCCGTCGGGCAACTGGCCGACGCCCAGCTGACGGTGCGGATGAACCCCTGGGCCCTGCACGACCGGGAGCTGGACCTGCACGGCTGGGAGCCCGGCCCGCCCAGGCAGAGCGGGCAGAGCGGGCCGAACGGCCGGACGCCCCGCCGCGGCGGCGGGCGCGGTTAGAGCGGTTGGAGCCGTCGGCCGCTCGCGGTCAGGGCCGTCGGCGGGCGTTCGGGACGTAGCCGAGGTCGACGGGCACCGGAGGGCGCCCGTCGACCGCCCAGCCCGCCCGGACGGATTCCAGCAACTCCGGTAGTCGGGGCGGCCAGAGCGCGTCGGCGTGCTCGTCGGCGAGGTCGGCCTCGGTCCACCAGCGCCAGTCGAGGATCCGGTCCTGGGCGTGCACCGCGCTGACGTCACCGACCGGTCCGCGGTGCGGTCCGCTGGTGAGGAAGATGTGCTCGTGCTGGCGGACCGGGGTGCCGTGCCAGGTGAAGTCGTGCTCCCAGGTGCAGAGCAGCGGGCCCGGTTCGAGGTCGGTCCAGCCGGTCTCCTCCCACAGCTCACGCCGGGCGCCGATCAGCGGGGTCTCACCCGGTTCCAGTCCGCCGCCGGGCATGGTCCAGTGGACGCCGACCTCGTCGTTGTCCGAACGGAGCAGGAACACCGAGCCGTTCCCGTCCAGGACCACCGTGCGGGCGGCCCGGCGGGGTACGCGGGTACGTGGTCGTAGCAGTCTTCGCATCGGGACACTCTGACAGCGCCGGGACCGGCCGTCGACCGGATTCACCGCCGCCGTCGCCCAGTTGGTCCGGTCACCGGTGGCGGACCACCGCCGGACCGCAGCTGCGGGCGGCCCGCCGGCCTTACCCTGACCGCCATGCCCGTACCCTCGATCATCTTCCCCGCCGATCCGCTCAACCCGCGCCGGCCTGATCCGCACTTCACCTGGGAGGCCCGGCTGCTCAGGGAGTTGGGCGGCGAGCACCATCTGGTCGACCACGACGCGCTGCTCGCCGGACACGCCGAGGAGGCCGTCCGGCGGGTGCCCCGGGGCGGCGGCCCGCTCTGGTACCGGGGCTGGATGCTCCCCTCCAGCCGGTACGCCGAGTTCGCCGCCGCGCTCACCGCCCGCGGCGGCAACCTGCTGACCAGCCCGCCCGGATACGCGGCGGCGCATGAACTCCCCGGCTGGTACGGGGTGTTCGACGGGGCGACCCCGCCCAGCGTGTGGATCCCGTCCGACGGGACGGCGGCGCCCACCCCGACGGAACTGGCCGAGGCCGTGGCCCGGCTCGGCGGCAGCGGGCCGGCGATCGTCAAGGACTACGTGAAGTCACGCAAGCACGAGTGGCACGAGGCCTGCTACGTACCGGAGTTGGCGGACCTCGCGACCGTCGGCCGGGTGGTCGGGCGGTTCGTCGAACTGCAGGGCGAGTTCCTGGCCGGCGGGGTGGTGCTGCGGCGGTACGAGGAGTTCGAGCGCGCCGACGGACCGAACCGGAACGCCACCCCGCCCGCAGCCGTCGCGGGCGGCGACGGACGGGCCGTGGAGGCCCGGGTGTGGTGGCTGGACGGCCGGCCGATCCTGGTCGGGCCGCACCCGGACGCCCCGCACCAGCGCGTCGAGCCCGACCTCACCGACGTCCCGGCGCTGGTGCGAAGACTCGGCTGCCGCTTCGTCACCACCGACCTCGCCCGCCGGGCCGACGGCTCCGGCTGGCGAGTGGTGGAGGTCGGGGACGGCCAGGTGAGCGACCTGCCGCGCGGAGTCGATGCCTCGGGCCTGCTGGCCTCGCTGATCGCGGCCTGACGCGCGGCGTGCCTGCCCTCCCCCGGCCGGAGGGAGGGCAGGCACGCGGGCGGTCGGGTACGCCGGCTCGGGTCGGCCGGCGGTCGGACCGGCAGTCGGGCCGGCGGTCGGGTCGGCGGTCGGGTCAGCCGGTGGTGACCGGCTCAGCCGGGGCCGGGTGGCCGTCCGCGATGAACGCCTGCCAGAGCCGGGCGTACGTCCCGCCCAGAGCGAGCAGTTCGGTGTGGGTGCCGTCCTCGACCACCCGGCCGTGGTCCAGCACGACCACCCGGTCCGCGCGTTCGGCGGTGGTCAGTCGGTGGGCGATGACCAGGGTGGTGCGGCCCCCGCTGAGCCGGTCCGCGGCGTGGTTGACGGCGGCCTCGGTGGCCAGGTCGAGCGCGGCGGTGGCCTCGTCCAGCAGCAGGATGTCCGGGTCGACCAGTTCGGCCCGGGCCAGCGCGATCAGCTGGCGCTGACCCGCCGAGAGGTTCCGGCCGCGGCCCGCGACCTCGTGGTCGTAGCCGTCGGACAGCCGGACGATCATGTCGTGCGCACCGACCGCCCGGGCCGCCGCCTCCACCTCGGCCGCCGAGGCCTCCGGACGCCCGTACGCGATCGCCTCGCGGACCGTACCCGCGAACAGGTACGCCTCCTGCGGCACCACGCCCAAGCGGTGGCGGTACTCGGCCAGGTCGTAGCGGGTGAGGTCCACGCCGTCCACCCGGACGGTGCCCGCGGTCGCGTCGTAGAACCGCGCGACCAGCTTGACCAGCGTCGACTTGCCCGCGCCGGTCTCACCGACCAGTGCCACCGTCTGACCGGCGGGAATGCGCAGGTCGACGCCGCTCAGCACCTCGGGCGCGCCGTCCGCGCCCCCGTTGTAGGCGAAGCCGACGCCCTCGAAGCTGATCTCCCCGCGCAGCCCCTTCGGCACCGGGACGGGGTCGGCCGACTCGGCGGTGGTGGTCGGGGTGCGCAGCAGCTCACGGATCCGGCCGAGGCCCACCGAGGCCTGCTGGTAGCCGTCGAACACCTGGGACAGCTGGTTGACCGGGGCGAAGAACAGGTCGATGTAGAGCAGGTAGGCGACCAGCGCGCCGACCGTCAGCGTGCCCGCGTCCACCCGGGCGGCACCCACGATCAGCACCAGTGCGGCGGCCACGCTGGAGAGGAACTGCACGAACGGGAAGTACAGCGATATGTAGAACTGCGCCCGGACCCGGGCCTCGCGGTAGGCGATGCCGCGGGCCACGAAGCGATCGGTGTTGGTGTCCAGTCGGCGGAACGCCTGGACGATCCGCATGCCGGCCACGTTCTCCTGGAGGTCCGCGTTGACCGTGCTGATCAGGTCGCGGGAGCGCTCGTACTGGTCCTTGGACTTCTTCCGGAACACCAGGGTGGCGATCACCAGCAGCGGCAGCACGGCGAAGACCACCAAGGCCAGGCCGGCGTCGATGATCAGCAGGGCCGCGAAGATCCCGGCGAAGGTCAGCAGGCTGACCACCGCGGTGACCATGCCGGTCTGCAGGAAGGACGTCAGCGAGTCCAGGTCGGTGGTCATCCGGGTCATGATCCGGCCGGTCAACTCGCGCTCGTAGTAGTCCAGGCCGAGCCGGTTGAGGTGGGCGAAGATCTTGAGCCGGAGCGTGTACAGCACCCGCTCGCCGGTACGGCCGCTGACCCGGTTCTCGGCGCTCTGCACCAGCCAGTCCAGCAGCACGACCACGAGCGCGGTGACCGAGGCCACCGCCACGCCCGACATCAGGCCCTTGCGGACGCCCTCGTCGATGCCGTGCCGGATCAGCACCGGCAGCACCAGCCCGGCCGCCGCGTCGAGCGCGACCAGCAGGAGGGCGATCAGCAGCGGGACACGGAAGGGACGCAGCAGCCGGCCCAGGCTGAAGTCGGGGTCACCGGCCTCGGCCTCGGCACGGGGGACGGCGGGGGCGTCGGTGGCCGGCGGGAGGGCGGCGACCTGGTCCAGCAGCTCGGGGTCGGCGCCACGGGCCGCCCTGGCGAGGGCGGGGGTGGGGAGCACGGGGGCCGGTCGGCCGGGCTGCTCCGTCCGCTGCCGCGCACCGGGCGGCTCCGGCCGATCGCCCTGGCCGGTGGCGGGCTCCACGACGGGCTGGGGTTCGGCGGCCGACCCGGATTCGGCGGCTTGCTGGGCTTCGGGGGTGCGTCCCGCTTCGGGGTCGGTGATCAGCGCCCGGTACTGGGGACATCGGGCTTCGAGTTCCTCGTGGGTGCCGAGGTCCAGCAGCCGCCCTTGGTCCAGGACGGCGATCCGGTCGGCGAGTTGGAGGGTCGAGCGGCGGTGGGCGATCAGCAGGGTGGTGCGGCCGGTCATCACCGAGCGCAGCGCGTCGTGGATCTCCGCCTCGACCTGCGGGTCGACGGCCGAGGTGGCGTCGTCCAACAGCAGGATCCGGGGATCGGTGAGGATCGCCCGGGCCAGGGCGATGCGCTGGCGCTGACCGCCGGAGAGGGTCAGCCCCTGCTCGCCGACCTTGGTCTCGTAACCGTCCGGAAGCGCGCGGACGAACTCGTCGGCCTGGGCGGCGCGCGCAGCGGCGACGATCTGCTCGTCGGTGGCGTCCGGCCGGCCGTAGGCGATGTTGGTGCGGACCGACTCCGAGAACAGGAAGCTCTCCTCGGGAACGATGCCGACCGTCGCCCGCACCGAGTCCAGGGTGAGGTCGCGCAGGTCGTGGCCGTAAAGACGGACCGCGCCGGCCGCCGGGTCGTAGAAGCGGGGCACCAGCTGGGCCACCGTCGACTTGCCGGAGCCGGAGGCGCCCACCAGGGCCAGCGTCTCGCCGGGGGCCAGCTTCAGGCTGAGGCCGTGCAGGACGGGGGCCGGGTGCTCGGGGTCGTAGCGGAACTCGACCCGGTCGAACTCCAGGGCGACGTCAGGGGTACGGGGGCCGGCTGTGCCACCGTCCGCGGCGGTGCCCTCGTGCGTGAGGTCCAGGGTGCGCGCGTCCGGTCGTTCCTGGACCAGCGGACGCTCGTCGATCAACTGCAGGACGCGCTCGACGCCCGCCCTGGCCTGCTGGCCGACCGTGATGACCATGGTCAGCATCCGCACCGGACCGGTCATCTGCGCGACGTACGTGGAGAAGGCGACGAATGTCCCTAGCGACACCTGCCCGTCGACGGCCAGCCAGCCGCCGAAGGCCAGCACCGCGACCTGGGCGAGGGCCGGGATCGCCTGCATCGCCGGGTTGTAGCGGGCGTTGAGGCGTATCGACCGGAGCCGGGCGGCGAACAGGTTGCGGGAGACCCGCTCCAGCTTGTCCTGCTCCTGCGCCTCCTGGCCGAAGCCCTTGACCACCCGGACGCCGCCGATCGCGCCGTCCACCACACCCGCGACGGCGGCCGCCTCCTGCTGGGCGGCCCAGGTGGCCGGGAACAGGCGCTTGCGGCTGCGCCCGCTGACCCACCACAGCGCTGGGGCCATGACCAGGGCGACCAGGGTCAGCGGCGGGGACAGCCAGACCATCACGACCAGCGACATCACGAACATCAGCAGGTAGCCGGTCATCATCGGCAGCATCGACAGCAGGCCGTTGATCAGCTGGAGGTCGGAGGTCGCACGGCCCACCACCTGGCCGGTGTCCAAGCGGTCCTGGCGGTGACCGTCGAGCCGGCCGAGCGAGCGGAACAGGTCGCTGCGCATGTCGTGCTGGACGTCGAGGGCCAGTTGGCCGCCGTAGTAGCGACGGACCTGGGTGCAGCCGAAGACCACCACGGCGGCGAGCAGCAGCGCCACCGCCCACGGGGTCAGCGAGCGGGTGTGGGCGACGATGACGTCATCGATGATCAGCTTGGTGACCAGCGGGACCAGCGCGGTGACGGCCATGCCGAGCAGCGAGGCGCCGAACGCGAGCAGCAGGCTGCGGCGGGACCGCCAGCTGTAGCCGCCCAGGCGACGCAGCCAGCTGTCGGCGGGCGCGGCCGTACCCGCGCTCGGAGTGGCGGGCGCGTCCGGGGTGGAGGTCGGGCCCGGGGTGGCCGTCGCGCCCGCGGTGGCGGTCGCGCCCGGCTCGGGGCGTGCGTCGGCGGCCTGCGGGCCACCTACGGCGGTCGCCGGGTCGGGGCCGGGGGCCGGTGGGCCGCTCGGGGATTGCTCCACCATGGATCCGTGAGTCTCGGGCATATTTAGGGATGCTAACCATTTCATCGGGTGGCCGCCATGGTTTTCCGGCCGCGAGGGGCGGCCGGGACTGATTCCGGGGCGGCCCGGATCGTCCGGTCCGGCGGATTGGCCAACAGCCTGCGGCCTGCGGTGATTCCCGCTCGAACACAGCTGCGACCCAAGGACCCTTGCCCCCCCAAGAGTCGCCGACCCACCCGGCCTGCGCCCAGCGGCCCGGGGCGGGCGGGAGCCGTCCTTTGGACCTAGGGCCGCGGACGGTGCCGGACCGGGCAGCTTCGGACTTCGGCACTTCGGGACCTTGGGGCTTTGGGACCTTGGGACCTTGGGGCTCCGAGGCTTCAGGCCGGCCCGGACCCCGGGCAGGCTCAGGCCTCAGGCAGGCTCGGACATCGGGTCGACGTCGGCCTCGACGACCTCGTTAACCTCGACGGCTTCCACGGCCTCCACGGCCTCCACGGCCTCCACGGCCTCCACGGCCTCCACAGCTTCCACGGCGGAGTCCGCAGCGGCCGCGAAGGCGCCGTGGGCGAGGGTGTGCAGCAGTGCGGCCATGCCGTCGCGCTGCAGACCGACCCGCTCGCCCTGAGCCGGGTTCGGGCCGAGGCTGTGCGGGGTCGAGTTGATCAGGCCGAAGACCGCGTGCACGGTGGCTCGCGCCACCGGCTCGGCAGCGGGGGCGGCGAGCGGCGGGTGGGCCTGCCGGACCACGTCCACCCACAGCTCCACATAGCCACGCTGGAGCCGACGGACGGTGCGACGGTCCTCCTCCTTGAGGTTCAGCAGCTCACGATCGTGCAGGGTGATCAGGTCGCGGTCGTTCAGGGCGAAGTCGACGTGGCCGCTGATCAGCGCGTCCAGCGCGGCGGTCGGGCCGTCACCACCGCCCGCCCGGCGGCGCCCCTCCTCCAGCAGGCGCTCGCTGATGCCGATCAGCAGATCGGCGAGCATCGCGTCCTTGCCGGCGAAGTGGCGGTAGAGGCCGGGCCCGCTGATGCCGACGGCCTTGCCGATCTCGTCCACGCCCACGCCGAGGAAGCCCCGGGCGGCGAACAGTCGCGCGGCCTCCCGGCGGATCTGGTCGCGGCGTGGGATCGCGGAGGCTGCGGGGACGTTCGGCATGCCGTCCATCGTAGACAGTCGGGTTATCGACCGTTAACCTGGGCGTGTAAGTTAACGTTAATTAACGTGGGGATCGCGGGCGCACCGCACTCGGCCCCGCCACCTGCTGCCGAGGGCAAGGGAGCTCTTGGGAATGGTCATCTCAACCACCGGCGCACCCTCCGGTGTCCGGCTCAGCGCAGCGAACGGCGCCCCGGCGGCACCGGCTGCCGCAGCACCGGGAGCCGCCGCTCCGGCGCCCCGGCTCAGCACTTCCGCCGACCCTGGCTCCGCGGCCTACCGGGCCAACACCGAGGCGCACCAGGAACTGGTAGCCGAACTGCGGGCGAAGCTCGACGCGGCCGCCCTCGGCGGGGGTGCCAAGGCGCGCGCCCGGCACACTTCGCGCGGCAAGCTCCTCCCCCGCGACCGGGTGGACACCCTGCTCGACCCGGCCTCGCCCTTCCTGGAGCTGGCCCCGCTGGCAGCCGACGGGATGTACGACGGCGCGGCGCCCGCGGCCGGGGTGATCGCCGGCATCGGCCGGGTCGCCGGCCGCGAGGTGGTGGTGGTCGCCAACGACGCCACCGTCAAGGGCGGCACCTACTACCCGATGACGGTGAAGAAGCACCTGCGCGCCCAGGAGGTCGCGCTGGAGAACCGCCTCCCCTGCATCTACCTGGTGGACTCCGGCGGCGCCTTCCTCCCGATGCAGGACGAGGTCTTCCCGGACCGCGACCACTTCGGCCGGATCTTCTACAACCAGGCCCGGCTCTCGGCCGCGGGCATCCCGCAGATCGCCGCCGTGCTCGGCTCCTGCACGGCCGGCGGCGCGTACGTCCCGGCGATGAGCGACCAGGCGGTGATCGTCCGCAACCAGGGCACGATCTTCCTGGGCGGACCGCCACTGGTGAAGGCCGCCACCGGAGAGGTGGTCACCGCCGAGGAGCTGGGTGGCGGCGAGCTGCACTCCCGCACCTCGGGCGTGACGGACCACCTGGCCGAGGACGACGCCCACGCCCTCTCCATCGTCCGCACCATCGTGTCCGAGCTGGGCCCGCGCGCGGCCAAGCCGTGGCCGCTCACCCCGGTCGAGCCCCCGGCAGTCGACCCGGCCGGCCTGTACGGTGCCGTCCCGGTCGACCCGCGCACGCCCTACGACGTGCGCGAGGTGATCGCCCGGCTGGTTGACGGCAGCCGCTTCGCCGAGTTCAAGGCCGAGTACGGCGCGACCCTGGTCACCGGGTTCGCCCGAATCCACGGCCACCCGGTCGGCATCGTGGCCAACAACGGCGTGCTGTTCTCCGAATCGGCCGTCAAGGGCGCCCACTTCATCGAACTGTGCGACCAGCGCGGCATCCCCCTCCTCTTCCTGCAGAACATCACCGGGTTCATGGTCGGCCGGCAGTACGAGGCCGGCGGCATCGCCAAGCACGGCGCCAAGATGGTCAACGCCGTCGCCTGCACCAGGGTCCCGAAGCTGACCGTGGTGGTCGGCGGCTCGTACGGAGCCGGCAACTACTCGATGTGCGGCCGGGCTTACTCACCTCGCTTCCTGTGGATGTGGCCGGGCGCCAAGATCTCCGTGATGGGCGGCGAGCAGGCGGCCTCGGTGCTGGCCACCGTCCGCCGCGACCAGCTGGAAACGCGCGGCGAGGAGTGGCCGGCCGAGGCGGAGGAGGACTTCAAGCGCCCGGTCCGCGAGCAGTACGAGCGCCAGGGCAACGCCTACTACGCCACCGCCCGGCTCTGGGACGACGGCGTGATCGACCCGATGGACACCCGCACCGTGGTCGGCCTCGCCCTCACCGCCTGCGCCAACGCCCCGCTGGCGCCGCCCGCCCCCTACGGCGTCTTCCGCATGTGATCCCTCCTCGTGTCACCCCTGCGTCCATGACCCCTTCCTTCCGGGTGTGACTCCCCGGGTCGCCGGCCCCCCGGGTCGGCGACCCGACCACCCACCGCCACCTCCTTCTTACGGCTCCCCTCGACCCGGAGGAACGCCTCCCATGTTCGACACAGTTCTGGTCGCCAACCGCGGCGAGATCGCGCTGCGGGTCATCCGCACCCTGCGGCGGCTCGGCGTCCGCTCGGTCGCCGTGTTCAGCGACGCGGACGCCGACGCACCGCACGTCCGCGAGGCCGACGTCGCGGTCCGGCTCGGCCCGGCCGACCGCAGCGACAGCTCGGCGGCCGAGACCTACCTGCGCACCGACCAGATCCTCGCCGCCGCCCACCGCACCGGCGCCCAGGCCGTCCACCCCGGCTACGGCTTCCTCGCCGAGAACCCCGGCTTCGCCCGCGCCTGCGCCGACGCGGGCCTCGTCTTCATCGGACCACCTCCCGGTGCGGTCGAGCTGATGGGCGACAAGATCAACGCCAAGGAGGCCGTCCGGGCCGCCGGCGTACCGGTGGTGCCCGGCAGCCAGGCCACCGCGCCCTCCGACGAGGACCTCGTCGCCGCCGCCGACGAGATCGGCTACCCCGTCCTGCTCAAGCCCTCCGCCGGTGGTGGCGGCAAGGGCATGCGCCTGGTGCGGGACCCGGCCGAGCTGCCCACCGAGATCGCCGCCGCCCGCCGCGTCGCCCGGACCGCCTTCGGCGACGACACCCTGCTGCTGGAGCGCTGGGTCGACCGGCCGCGCCACATCGAGGTGCAGGTGCTGGCCGACGCCCACGGCACCACCGTCCACCTCGGCGAGCGCGAGTGCAGCCTCCAGCGCCGCCACCAGAAACTGATCGAAGAGGCTCCCTCCGTTCTCCTCAATGCCGAGACCCGTGCCGCGATGGGCGCCGCGGCCGTCCGGGCCGCCGACTCCTGCGGTTACACCGGGGCCGGCACCGTGGAGTTCATCGTCCCCGGCATCGACCCGGACGCCCCCGCCTCCGCCGCCGACGGGGTGCGTGACTTCTTCTTCATGGAGATGAACACCCGCCTCCAGGTCGAGCACCCGGTCACCGAACTCGCCGTCGCCGTCGGCCCGGACGCGGCCCGACTGGACCTGGTCGAGTGGCAACTGCGCGTCGCCGCGGGCGAATCGCTCACCTTCACCCAGTCCGACATCTCCTTCCTGGGCCACGCCATCGAGGCCCGCATCTGCGCCGAGGACCCGGAACGGGACTTCCTGCCCACCGGCGGTCGCATCCTCACCCTGGACGAGCCCCGGGGCGAGGGCATCCGCGTCGACTCCGGGGTCACCCCCGGAACCGTCGTGACCAGCGCCTACGACCCCATGCTCGCCAAGGTCATCGCGTACGGGCCCGACCGCCCGACCGCGCTGCGCCGGCTCCGCGCCGCGCTGGCCGACACCCGCATCCTGGGTGTCACCACCAACACCGGCTTCCTGCGCCGACTGCTCGCCCACCCCGACGTCGTCGCCGGCCGACTGGACACCGGCCTGGTGGAACAGACGGCCCAGCAACAGCCGGCCCTGCTCGTCGCGCCCCACTCCCCGTCGAACGCGGCAGCACCGACACCGTCACCGTCGACCGCAGCGCCGTCGGACGCGGCCACCCCGGCCGGAAGCGACGCCCCGGCGGCCGAACCTCCGTCACCTGCCCACCTCCTCTACTTCGCGGCCGCGTTGGCGCGGCACCTGGAACTCACCCCGGCCGCCGACCCCGGCGGCTGGACCGACCCGTTCTCCTTCCCCTCCGGCTGGCGCCTGGGCGGCACCCCCGCCTGGACCACCCACCGACTCCGTACCCCCGGCCAGGATCCGGTCTCGGTGCGCATCCGTCCGATCACTGCGGGCAACGTAACCGGTGCCACTGACAATTCCCCCGAACCCACCCGCGAGGTGGAGCTCCAGCTGGACGCCGGACCCGTGCACCGCGCCCGCGCGACCCTGGCGGCCGATCGGCTGCACCTGACCGTCGACGGCCTGCGGACCGTCTTCGCGCTGGCCACCGACGCCACCCCCGGCCTCGCGGCCGGCCCGGTGACCTGGCTCGGCATCGAGGGCGACGCCTGGCCGATGCACGCCTACGACCCGGTCGTCGAGAGCGCCGCCGGCGCCGCGGCGCACCACGGCGCCCTGACCGCCCCGATGCCCGGCACCGTCACGGTCGTCAAGACCACGGCGGGCGAGACGGTCCGCAAGGGCCAGCCCCTGCTCGTGCTGGAGGCCATGAAGATGGAACACGTGATCGCCGCGCCGCACGACGGCGTGGTGGCCGAGCTGCGGGCCACCGCCGGCGCCACCGTCGCGATGGAGGACCTGCTGGTCGTGGTCACCCCGACCGACGAGGCCACCCAGCCCGCGGAGGTGCGGTCGTGACCACCCCGGACACTGCCGCCCAGGGCCCCACTGCTCCGGACCCCACCAGCCAGGACACCACTGCCCAGGGGAACGCCACCCACGAGCCCGACGCCCTCGACCTGGGGTTGCCCGACCCTGTGCGCGCCCCCGGGCTGCCGGAGGAGGTCCGGATCCACGAGGTCGGGCCGCGCGACGGGCTGCAGAACGAGGGCTCCCTGGTACCCGTCGAAATCAAGGCCGAATTCATCGGCCGACTCGCCGCCGCCGGGCTGCGAACCGTCGAGGCGACGAGCTTCGTTCACCCGAAATGGGTACCCCAGCTCGCCGACGCCGAGGAGCTGGTGCCCCGACTGGCCGACCTGCCCGGACGTCACCCCGGTCTGCGGCTGCCGGTGCTGGTGCCCAACGAGCGCGGCCTCGACCGCGCGCTCGCCCACCACGCCACCGACATCGCGGTGTTCGCCAGCGCCACCGAGACCTTCGCCCGGCGCAACCTCAACCGCTCGGCGGACGAGGCCATGGCGATGTTCCGGCCGGTCGTCACCCAGGCGACCGAGGCCGGCATCACCGTCCGCGGCTACCTCTCGATGTGCTTCGGCGACCCGTGGGAGGGGCCCGTCCCGATCGACCAGGTAGTCCGGTACGGCGTCCAACTGCTGGAGATGGGCTGCGCCGAGCTGAGCCTCGGCGACACCATCGGCGTGGCCACCCCCGGCCAGGTCGGCGCGCTGCTGACCGGTTTCGCGCAGGCCGGCGTGCCGGTCGAGCGGCTCGCCGTGCACTTCCACGACACCTACGGCCAGGCGCTCAGCAACACGCTGGCCGCGCTGCGCGAGGGCGTCACCACGGTGGACGCCTCGGCCGGCGGCCTGGGCGGCTGCCCGTACGCGAAGAGCGCGACGGGCAACCTGGCCACCGAGGACCTGGTGTGGATGCTGCACGGGCTCGGCATCCGGACCGGTGTCGACCTGCGCGCGCTGGTCGCGACCAGCGGCTGGATGGCCGAGCGCCTCGGCCGCCCGAGCCCCTCCCGCACCGTCCAGGCGCTGCTCGGCGCCGCCAGGGGCTGACCCCGCCCCGCCCGACTCCCCGGTGCCGGCCGCCCGTTCGGTCCGGTCGGCGCCGCGGTACCGCGGTCATTCGCTTCCACCGCGTTCGTCCGCGTTCATCCGTCAACCACACCGTGCGACCGTCACACCGTCAGACGGACGCCGGTCATCCCGCTCACGCCCGCGGCCAGCCCGGCCGGGCACCAGGAGGATCAGATGCTCGACCACCGGCTCAGCAGCGAGTACGAGGAACTGCGGCGCACCGTCGCCGAGTTCGCCCAGGACGTGGTGGCCCCGAAGATCGGCGAGTTCTACGAGCGGGAGGAGTTCCCCTACGAGATCGTCCGCGAGATGGGGCGGATGGGCCTGTTCGGCCTGCCCTTCCCGGAGGAGTACGGCGGCATGGGCGGCGACTACTTCGCCCTCGGTCTCGCCCTGGAGGAACTCGCCCGCGTGGACTCCTCGGTGGCGATCACCCTGGAGGCCGCCGTCTCGCTCGGCGCGATGCCGATCTACCGGTTCGGCACCGAGGAGCAGAAGCGCGAGTGGCTGCCCCGGCTGACCTCCGGCGAACTCCTCGGCGCCTTCGGCCTCACCGAGCCGGAGGGCGGCTCGGACGCGGGGGCCACCCGCACCACCGCGCGGTACGACGAGACCACCGACGAGTGGGTCATCAACGGGACGAAGTGCTTCATCACCAACTCCGGCACGGACATCACCGGTCTGGTCACCGTCACCGCGCTCACCGAACCGCTCGCTCGTTCGAGTGAAGAAGGCGAATTCCGCTCGCCTGTACGGGAGATCTCCTCCATCATCGTGCCCACCGGGACCCCGGGGTTCCAGGTCTCGAAGAAGTACTCGAAGGTCGGGTGGAACGCATCCGACACCCACGAACTGTCCTTTACCGACTGCCGCGTTCCCGCGGCCAACCTGCTGGGCGAGCGTGGCCGAGGCTACGCCCAGTTCCTGCGGATCCTCGACGAGGGCCGCATCGCGATCGCGGCCCTGGCCACCGGCCTGGCCCAGGGCTGCGTCGACGAGTCCGTCAAGTACGCCGGCACCCGCCGGGCCTTCGGCCGCCCGATCGGTGCCAACCAGGCCATCCAGTTCAAGCTCGCCGACATGGAGCTGCGCGCCCACACCTCCCGCCTGGCCTGGCGGGACGCCGCTTCCCGGCTGCTGCACGGCGAACCGTTCAAGAAGGAGGCCGCGATCGCGAAGCTGTACTCGTCCGAGGCCGCCGTCGACAACGCCCGCGAGGCGACCCAGATCCACGGCGGGTACGGCTTCATGAACGAGTTCCCGGTCGCCCGCTTCTGGCGCGACTGCAAGATTCTCGAGATCGGGGAGGGCACGTCCGAAGTCCAGCGCATGCTCATCGCCCGGCAGCTCGGCGTCACGTCGTAGCGGTCGGACGCTAGGAACAACAGGCAAGGCGACCGCGGGAGTTCGCGGGAGGCCTCAGGGGATCACGATCACCGGGCGGTTGGCCCGCCGCGCCAGCCGCCCGGAGACCGAGCCGAAGATCTTGCCGAGCAGGCCGTGCGTCGTGCCGACGACGATCGCGTCGGCGGCGTACTCACGGCCGACCTCCTCGATCTCGTGGCAGATGTCGCCACCCCGCTCGATCAGGATCCACGGCACCCCCGCGAGGAAGTCCGCACAGGCGAGTTCAAGCCCCAGGACCTCCGTGCGGTGGTCCGGGAGATCGACGAAGACGGGAGGCTCACAACCCGCCCAGACGGTGGCGGGCAGGCGGTTGGCGACGTGCACGATCACCAGGCCGCACTGCGAACGGCGGGCCATGCCGACGGCGTAGGCGAGGGCACGCTCGCTCGACAGCGAGCCGTCGAAGCCGACCACCACGCCGTGCTGGAACACCGGGTCGAGGGAACGGCCGGGCGACTCGTCCGCCGACGGGCCGGTCTGCCCACCGACCGGGCCGGAGGCCGTGCCGGGACGCTCGGAGCCGGGGCCGTGGCCGTGGCCGTGACGGCCGCCCGTCACCGGTGGCTCCACCGGGTCGGCCGGGCGCCCGTCACGTCGCTCGCGCGGCCCCGGGCGGTCCCGCCGGGCGAGGCTGCCACGGCGAAGGCTGCGCAAGGCGCGTGCCAGGCCCTGGAGTTCGGGCCGTTCAGGGCTCGCGACCGCGGGCCGGGCCGCGTCGACGGCACCGTGGCGCCGGTCATCCGGTTCACCGGTCCGCTCTCCAGCACGCTCACTGCTCCGCTCGCCGAGCGGCCGGAGGCGGCCCGGGGACTCGACGCGCGGGTCGGCGCCGCGGTCGGCGCCGGTTTCGGCTCGGTCACCGGCGTCAACGCCACCGCCGGCACGGCCTTCGGCGCGCGCACCAGGCCGGTCAGTTGCGTGACCGCCGGCGCACTTCTCAGCACGTCCGTCGAGACGTCCGTCGGCACGCCCGTCGGCACGCCCGTCGAGACGCTCGTCGAGCTGTCCGTCGACGCGCCCGCCGAGCTGCTCACCGCGTTGCCCGTCGGCCGGGTCGGGGTCGGTACGGACGTCGTCTCTCTGGGGCCCTGCGTCCGCACTGCGGGACGCATCCGGTTCGACCGGTCGGGAGAACTCAAAACCAGCCATGGCTCACGGCTCTTCAAGGGAGAGGGGCCGACAGGAGAGGACAACGCTGCCCGGGCGACAGGCCCGCCCACGGGATGACGTCGGTCTGCGCCGCGCAGCACCGTATGTGACCTGTTCCTTTCAGAGTACGACGAGGACGGGGCCCAGCCCAGCGGCGAAGCCCCGGAGCGACGTTGTTCCCGCGAAAGGAGGATGCGCCCGCCGTGGCAGTGCGCCCTGCCCGCAGGCGATCGCGCCCCCTCCAGAACGGAGGTTCTAAGGAGCTTGACTGAGCGGACCGGGCGGCGCAACAGGCCCGTGGGACACCGTGACCGGACTGTCATGGATTGGCGACGATCCGTTGCCGGGCGTCGCGAATCGTCACGCCCCGCGAGCCCCGACCTGCTCTCGGACCCGTCCGGGCCCGCCCTGTCCATCGGCTGTCCGGGCCCTTTCAGCCACTTCGTACGGCTTCGCGACGCGGTCTGGCATTTGCCACGTGCATAGGCGCGGCCACTGGCACCATGCTCGGCATGCCCCTGCTCCTGTTCGACCTCGACAACACGCTGCTCCCCCGGGACGCCGCTTTCCGGGCCTGGGCGCAGGACTTCCTGTCCGAACACCACCTGCCGCCCGGCGACCTGGACTGGTTCGTCACCCTCGACGGCGGCGGCTACGTGCCGCGCAGCACCGTACTGTCCGCCGTCCGGCGCCGCTACGGTCTGGACGCCTCCGTCGAGTTCCTGCTCGCGCACTTCCGACGCGGCATCAACTCGCACATCCACTGCCCGGCCCGGAACATCGAGGCACTGCGGGCGGCGCGGGCGGCCGGGTGGACGCTCGGGATCGTCTCCAACGGCGGCACCCGGCCGCAGTTGGAGAAGATCCGGCGGACCGGACTGGGGCCACTGGTCGACGGCTGGGTGATCTCGGAGGAGGCCGACTGCGTCAAGCCGGATCCGCTGATCTTCGAGATAGCCGCCCGGCGGTGCGGCATCCGACCGGTCGGGGACTGGACGGCGCACACCTGGATGGTCGGGGACCACGCGCCCGCGGACATCGCCGGCGCCGAACTGGCCGGGCTGCGCAGCGTCTGGCTGCACCACGGCCGGCCGTGGGCGGAGAACGGCTACCGGCCCACGCTGAAGGCGGCCGGCCTGCCGGAGGCCGTTGGTCTGGTGCTGGCCGCGCGCAACGCACCCTCGGCCCGGTCGAGCCTCCGGTCGGACATCCGGCCTGGCGTGCGGCCCGGCGTGCGACCGGAAGTGCGACTGGGCGTGCGCCCAGGGGTCCGCGCGGGCGATCCGGGCCAGCGCCAGGCGGCCGGGGCACCGGTACTCGCGACGGCGCTGACCGGCGCACGCACCGGCGTACGTCCGACGGTGACCGCCCCGGAGGGCCCGAATGCGCCCGCTCCCGTGAACACCGGGACGGCCTTCGCCCCAGCGGGCGGAGCGGCGTCCGGAGTCGGGTCCGGTGTCCGAAACCGATCAGGCGGGTTTGCTGCGATCGCCGACGGCCTCCAGGGCGCGGGGGTGCGGAGCGGGCCGAGGGTCGCGGCGGGTGAGGGCACGCGTCCGGGCGGCGGGGCGGATCCGGGCGCGAACGTCGAGCGGGCGGTCGCGCTGGTCCGGCCAACGCCCCTCCGTACGGCGGCCGGTGGGGGCGAAGGTGCTGGTGGGACTGGTGGTGCGGGTGGGACCAGGCCTGCCCGGACGGTGTTCGCCGCGGCGCCGGTCACTGCGGCAACGACCGTGACGGCGCTGGCCGTTGCGACGCCGGCCAATGCGGCACCGACCGCCGGGGCGCCGCTCGCCATCGCCCCGATCGGCACCGTGGCCGCCGCGGGGGCGGTCGGCCGGTAGCACCGGGCCCCGGAGCGGTCCGCGGGCCGGGGGTCCGGAACCAGCCACCGAACCGGGCCCGCGGCGGGTCGCGCTCCCGCCCCGTGCACCCGCCCCCGCCGGTCAGCCGACCGACGAGGTGCGGTTCCACCAGCAGGTGGGGGTCTGCTCGGTGAACCCGAGGGCGCGGTAGAGCGGTTCGCCGGCCGAGGTGGCGACCAGGGTCGCCGGGCGCTGCGGATGGGCATGCGCCAGGGCGGTCCGCAGAACGGCCCCGGCCACTCCCTGACCGCGCTGGTCAGGGAGGGTGGCGACCCAGTACACCCCGGTTGCGGCGCCGTCGTCGTAGGTGAGGCAGGCGCCCGCCGGCACGCCGTCGACGCGGCCGATCCAGGCCCGGCAGCCCGGCTCGCGCAACAGCGCTTCCGGGAGCGCCTCGCCGCGGGTCCAGGGCTGTCGGGCGGGCAGCGGGAAGCCGTCCACGACGGTCCGCTCGACCAGCGCGAAGGTGTCGCCGTCCAGCGCCTCATCGACCGTCAGGATGCCGCCGCCGTGAGCCCGGGCGACAACCGGCAGCCCGGCCGGTAGCTCGGCGGGCAGTTCGGCGGCCGCCCCCTCGACCGGGCCGGGCTCGCGCGCCATCACCGGCATGATCGGCATCCGGGCGGCTCCGAACCGGGTCAGGTCGAGCCCGCCGTACGGGTCCTCCAGGGTGAAGCGGATGGTCCCCCACGCGGCCAGCAGATCCGCCAACTGCTTTTCCACGTCAGCTGGTTCGGCGTAGGGGCGGGTGACCACGAAGCGCTGGGAGTCGTCCGGGGTGCGGGCGCAGCGGACGGCCGTGAGGCCCGGTCGGACATGGGAGCGCCAGCCGTGCGCACGGGCTTGGGCGAGCCAGAAGGCGGCGGCGTTGTCGTTGGCCTGTTCGAGCCGGCGGTCGGTGTTCACGACAGGACCGTAGCCTCGCGGCGGCGGCGCCGGTCCGGCCGCCCCGGCACTGGCCGGATGAAGCCTGGGAGGCGCACGGCCGGCGCGTGTGCGCCCTCCCGTGCACCGCCGATTTTCGGTCAATTTCGTGCCGCGTCCTCCCCCTTGGGCAAATCCGCAGCCCAGACCCGCCTCCCGGGTGCCCGGAAGCCGGACGCCCCAGGAACCGCCCCGCGACAACCAGCCACCGTTGCACCGGCCCTCTTCCCAGAAGGGTCGACGGGTGCCACGCTTCGTGATCGAATGCATCACGCCAAATTGCCATGTCGACATAGCGTCGGATGGTGAACTTGTCACAACGGCAACGGTCCACCCGATAGATTTCGATCTTGGCCAGCAGTGCCGCACCACCCACACCACACCACCGAGGGGGCTTGAGCGCCTTGAGCAGGGTGAGCAGGAGCGACGCGGGTCCTGACAGCGGCCAGGCGCCGGCCGGCACCACGAGTCGGCCCGCGAGAAGCAGCAGCACCTCCGCGATCGCCGCCACCACCCGCGCCTCCGGCACTCCGGGCAACTCGGGCCCCGCCTCGCACTCCCCCTATCCCGCCGTGCCGTCCGCCACCGCCGGCCACGCCCCGCCCGAACACGGCGGCCCGGCCCACGGCGGCCCCGCGTACGGGAGCCCGGCCCACGGCGGCCCCGCCCAGGGCAACCCGGCTTACGGCAACCCGGCGCAGTACGGGGCCCAGCCGGTCCAGGCCGGACACCAGCACCCCGCCGGACAGCCCGTCAGCCGAGGTCCCGTCAGTCCGGCCCAGATCTACGGCGGCCCGCCCCAGTCCTACGGCGGCGACTACCCCGGCCACCCGGGAAACCCCGGCTACCCAGGGAGCCCGGCCCACGCCGGCAACCCGGGCTACCCCGGCCACCCGGCCTACCCCGCCGGCGGCACGACCCCCGGGGTGAACGGCGTCGGCGCCGGCCCGCTCGGCGGCGGCCTCGCCCTGGGCACCGCCCCCGGCCACGGCCCGCTGGGCCACGGCGGTCCGGGCGGCAACGGCTCCCCGACCGCCCAGGCGACCATCGGCGCCCCGCGCAAGCTGTCCGGCCGGCGCCGCCGGGAGACCGTCGCGGTGCTGATCTTCGGTGGCGCACCGATCTTCGAGAGCTCCATCCCGCTCTCCGTCTTCGGCGTGGACCGCCAGGACGCCGGGGTCCCCCGGTACCGGCTGCTGGTCTGCGCCGGCGAGGAGGGCCCGCTGGCCACCACCGGCGGGCTGACCCTCTCGGCGCCGTACGGCCTGGAGGCCCTCGCCCGGGCCGGAACGATCGTCGTACCGGCCTGGCGCTCGATCTCGCAGCCGCCGCCGGTCGAGGCGATCACCGCCCTGCGCAAGGCCCACCACGAGGGCGCGCGGATCATCGGACTCTGCACCGGCGCCTTCGTGCTCGCCGCGGCCGGCCTGCTCGACGGCCGCCCGGCGACCACCCACTGGATGTACGCGCCGACCCTGGCCAAGCGCTACCCGCGGGTGCACGTCGACCCGCGCGAGTTGTTCGTGGACGACGGCGACGTGCTGACCTCGGCCGGCACCGCCGCCGGGATCGACCTCTGCCTGCACGTGGTCCGCAGCGACCACGGCGCCGAGGCCGCCAACGCGCTGGCCCGCCGCCTGGTGGTGCCCAGCCGCCGCAGCGGCGGAGGACAGGCCCAGTACATCGATCAGTCTTTACCGGAGGAGATCGGCAACGACCCGCTGGCCGAGGTGGTCACCTGGGCGCTGGAGAACCTCAACCAGCAGTTCGACGTCGAGGTGCTGGCGGCGCGTGCCTACATGAGCCGGCGCACCTTCGACCGCCGCTTCCGCACGCTCACCGGCAGCGCGCCGCTGCAGTGGCTGATCACCCAGCGGGTGCTCCAGGCGCAGCGGCTGCTGGAGACGTCGGAGCTGTCGGTGGACGACGTGGCGCGCCGGTGCGGGTTCCGGTCGCCGGTCGCGCTGCGCGGGCACTTCCGCCGCCAGCTCGGGGTCTCCCCGGCCGCGTACCGGACCAGCTACCGGGCGCGGCGCCCCGGACAGCAGTCGCCCGCCCCGGCGGGGGCGCACGGCGCCGACCTCCGGCTGCCCGGTGCCCTGCCGCACGCGGCGGCCTCGGCGGGCGGCGGCCTGTTCGGCGGCGCGGTGCACGGCGGGCCGCAGGCCCACCCGTACCCGGCCGGTCCGGGGGCGCAGACGCCGACCGGCCAGCCGGGCCAGCACGGGCAACCGGTCGGGCACGGACAGCCGGTGCCGCACGGGCAGGCCGGTCCGTACGGTCCGGGGCAGGTCGGGACGCCGGCCGTCCAGGGCTTCCACGGCCGCGCGGGTCAGCCGTACCCCCACCAGCAGGCCGCGCAGCAACCGCACCCCGGGCAGCCGGGTGTGGCGCGCGGTCCGGGGCGGTCGCCGCTGGTCCCGCCGCAGGCCGGTCCGGGTGCGGGGCGTCCGCCGCGCACCGCCGAGCACGCGGCGGCCGAGGACGGGCACCCCCAGCCGGGGGCGCGCGGCCAGGGCCAGGGGCACCGCAGCGCGGTCGAGCGGCCCGGGGACGAGCCGGGCGCGGCCGGGCGGGCACACGGTGGTGCGCCGACCGGCCGGGTGCCGGCCGGTGCCGCCGGGCAGCCGTCGGCCGGGGCGGGCGACCTGCGAGGCCGGCAGGCACGGGCCCCCCAGGTCCGTACCCCGGGTGCCCGGGCCGCCGCGGCGGACGGCGGCCGGACCGGACGCGAGGGCCGTCCCGGGCGGGAGGGCCACGCGCTCCGATCCGGCCGGGAGGGCGAACACCCGGACGGCCCCGGCGGCCACGGCGGGGCCGAGGAGCACCAGGCCGAGACCACCGCGGCACCCCGGTCGGCCCCAGCGGTCCCCGCGGCGCGTGATCGCGCCGTAGGGTGAGCTGCGTGAATGACCGTTTGGTATGGATCGACTGTGAAATGACCGGCCTCGACCTCGACCGGGATGCCCTGGTCGAGGTCGCGGTGCTGGTGACGGACTCCGAGCTGAACATCCTCGGCGAGGGTGTGGACGTCATCATCCGCCCGCCGGCGGACGCTCTGGCGAACATGCCGGAGGTGGTGCGGGAGATGCACACCTCCTCCGGCCTGCTGGAGGAGCTGGCGCAGGGCGTGACCCTGGCCGAGGCCGAGGAGCGGGTCCTCGCGTACGTGCGCGAGCACGTGCCGGAGGCCGGGAAGACGCCGCTGTGCGGCAACTCGGTGGCCACCGACCGCGGCTTCCTGGCCAGGGACATGCCGGCCCTGGAGAAGCACCTGCACTACCGGATCGTGGACGTGTCCTCGATCAAGGAGCTGGCCCGCCGCTGGTACCCGAAGGCGTACTACAACAGCCCGCCGAAGGGCGGGAACCACCGGGCGCTCGCGGACATCCGCGAGAGCATCGACGAACTGCGGTACTACCGCGAGGCGGTGTTCGTCCCGCAGCCCGGGCCGGACGCCGACACCGCGCGCGCCATCGCCGAGAAGTACCGGGCCGCGGCCGACTGACCGCACCCGTCGCAGAGTCGGAGGGGGTGCCCTCGTCCACCGGAAGGAAACCCTGGCGCGAGCACCCTCTCGGATCCTGTAGAGTTCTTCCTGTCGGAACGGGAACGCGAGAGCGGGAACGGACCGGACAGATGGTGGGTGTAGCTCAGTTGGTAGAGCACCTGGTTGTGGTCCAGGTGGCCGCGGGTTCGAGTCCCGTCACTCACCCCAGAGCCTGAGGGGCCGATCTCTTCAAGAGATCGGCCCCTCAGGCGTTTTCGCGTTCCCCGATCAGGCGCGGGCTCAGTTCCGCCCGGCTGCCCGGGATTTCCGTCCGGCCCCTGCCGCAACAAGCTACCGGCTAGTAACATCGTCGCCATGACCACTCCTTCGATCGGCCAGATGCTCGACGCCACCGTGCCGATGGCGCACACCCTCAAGCTCGAGTACCTGGAGACCACCCCCGAGCGCGCCGTGCTCCGGCTGCCGGACCAGCCCGCGTACCACAACCACGTCGGCGGCCCGCACGCCGGCGCGATGTTCACCCTCGCCGAGTCCGCCAGCGGCTGCATCGTGATCGCCGCCTTCGGGGACCAGATGTCCCGCGCCGTGCCGCTCGCCGTGAACGCCGAGATCGCCTACAAGAAGCTGGCCATGGGCGACGTCACCGCCACCGCCGTGCTCGGCCGCCCGGCCGCCGAGGTCGTCGCCGAGCTGGACGCCGGCGGCCGCCCCGAGTTCCCGGTCACCGTCGAGATCACCCGCGCCGACGGCGCCGTCACCGGTGTGATGACGGTCACCTGGACCCTGCGTCCCAACTCCTGACCCCCGCGCGGTCGATGGCCCCGGAAACCGCAGCCCGGGGCCACTCGCACGATGACTGTCCGTGACGGCGGCCGTGACCTCACCCCCCGCCCGCTCGTTCTCAACTCACATGCGAGCCAATCACGCGACCGAGCCCCAGGAACCCGCCCCCCGCGGCGTCGCCGGAGCACGGCGGGCGTTCGCCCGGTGGCTCCCCCGCCCCCGCACCGTCGCCGCGGGCGGGGCCCTGCTCGCCCAGCTCTGGGGGGTCGGCGCCACCGGTGCGTACGCGGCCACGGCCGCCGCCGAACCGTCCCCCGGACAGCCCCGGTCGGCCGTCCGCCAGCCCCTCCACGACGGAGCGGCGCCGAACGGGCAGTCAGCCGCCCGGCCGCCCGGACCGGGGCGGTCCGCAGCCGCCGAACCCGGCCGCGCACCCGGGCCGGTCACGGAACCCGTCGACGGGGCCGCCGACGCCGTCGACACCCTCCAGGAGCGCATCCGCTCCGGCGGACTCCCCCTCCCCGGACAGGGCGCCGCCGTCCCCGACGCCTTCGCCCTCGCCTCCGGCCTGCTCGGCACCGTCCCCGCCCAGGGCCGCCCCGGCGAAACCCGCGCCTCCCGCGAAGGCGAACCCTCCGCACTGCCCGCCGTCCCCCGGCCCCGCTCCGGCACGACCGACCCGACCGGCACCGCCCGGCCCGACAGCGCCGGAACACCCCCGGTCCAGGAGACCGCGGCCCACGAGGGGCCGGACGCGACCCGACCCACCGGCCCGGCCACGGCCACGGCCACCGACAGCGCCGCAGCCCCGGCCGCACCCGCCGACAGCGACACACCCGAGGCCCTCGCCCTCGCCGACACCGCGACCGTGACGGCCGAGACGGACGGCTCCGCCACCGCCACCGCGGTGCTCGCCCCCATCGCCGCCGGACTGCTGCTCACCGGCGCGGCCATGTGCAAGCACCGCGGACTGCCGCGCGGGCACTGAGCCGCAGTCGGGCTCGGGGCGCCAGGACCACCTCCGGCAGCGGGAGTTCCCGCCCGGGCACGGAAGCGGACGGGGGTGACGCCGATGCGGACGGCGCCCAGCGCCGGGTGGAAGGGCTCGGCGTTCGGGTCGGAGTCGACGGTGAAGCGGCGCGGACCGACGGTCCGGGCCCGGCGGCCGTCAGCGGAAGACGCCCGGCGGGGGCGTCGGGGAGGGGGCGGCGGTGGCGTCGGTGGCGGGGGTGGAGCCGGCGGTGAAGTCGGTGAGGGTGCGGCCGTGTTCGACCCGGCCGTGGGAGGAGTCGGAGGCGACCCGGCGGCTCAGGTCGGCGATCGGCAGTGGGGTGTGGGCGGCGGCCAGGACGAGGTTGCCGAAGCGCTTGCCGCGCAGCACGGCGGGGTCGGCGGTCAGGCACAGTTCGGGGAAGACCGCGCCGAGCGTGGCGACCTGGGAGCGGGCGAAGGGCAGGGCGCCGCCGTCGGCGATGTTGGCGGTGTACCAGCCGTCGGGGGCGAGGGCTCGGGCGGCGAGGGTGGTGAACTCGACGGTGGTGCAGTGGGCCGGGGTGCGGGCACCGGAGAAGACGTCGGTGATGACCAGGTCGACGCTGCCCTCGGGGGCGCGTTCCAGCACCTCGCGGGCGTCCGCGCCGCGCACCTTGATCTGCCAGCCGCGTTCCAACGGGAGTTCGGCGCGCACGAGTTCGGTGAGCGCGGTGTCGATCTCGGCGACCTGCTGGCGGGAGCGCGGCCGGGTGGCGGCCACGTAGCGGGCCAGGGTGAGGGCACCGCCGCCCAGGTGCAGGACGGACAGCGGGCGCCCGGCCGGGGCGACCAGGTCGATCAGGTGGCCGAGCCGGCGCTGGTACTCGAAGCCCAGGTGGGTGGGGTCGGCGAGGTCGACCAGGGACTGCGGGGCACCGTCGATCAGCAGCGACCAGGCGTGCGGGCGGTCCCGGTCGGGGCGCAGCTCTGCCAGACCGGAGCCGACCGGCCGGGACAGCGGACCCTGGGCGTGGCTGCGGCCGTCCGAGCCGGTGGTGAGCGCCGGTTCGGGGCTGCGCGCGGCCCTGTTGCTTCGTCCCATGTCGGTCATTATCGCCGGAGGCGGCACGGGCACAGTCGCCGGAGGCGGCACGGGCACAGTCGCCGGAGGGGACAAGGGCAGCGTCGTCGCGGGAAGGGCACGTCCCTGGTCAGGGGCGTGCCGCGGGGATCCGGCCGGAGGCGTGCGAGCCCGGCGGGATCCGCGCGGCACGCCGCTAGAACGGGCCGAGACCGCTTGCGGTGAGCGTGCAGGCGGCCTCGCAGAGGGCGGAGCGGAGTACCCAGGCGTCGGTGGGGCGGGCGGCGCGGCCGGCGCCGGCGGGCGGGATGACCCAGCGCGGGTCGGTGGTGCCGGGCACCAGGGCGCCGGCCGTACAGGAGCTGCCGGGCAGGTGCCAGGTCTCCCAGGTGCCGGCCGGGACGAGGAAGGAGACGGTGCTGCCGTTGCGGCTCTGCAGGACGGCCCCGCAGGCGCGGCGCAGCCGCAGGATGTCGACGGCCTCCAGGCCGTGCCGCAGGGCCACCGTCACGGTGTCGCAGCCCGTGACGAGGGTGTCCTCGGCGGGGACGGGGTGGTCCCGACGCAGTCCGCCGCAGGCACCGCGGCCGCCGTCGACCGGGCCGCGGCTTCGGCCGCGGAACCATTCGTCGTCGGGGTCGGGCAGCAGGGCGGGGGCGGCGGCGGCGAGCACGCCCCCGGCGACGGGTCGGTGCTGTGGCAGTCCGGTGGCCATCATGGGCCCTCCTGTTACCTCGTCGGGTCGGAAGCGCTGCCGCCGGGGGTGGGGCCGCGGGGGCGGGGACGGGCCGGGGGGCGGCCTGGGCTTCCACGTATCAGGACAACGCGGCGGGAGGGCCCGAGGCCACGGGGCGCCTTACAGCAAGGCATGGCATTTCATGGCGGATATCCGGCAACTACGCCCGCCTTGCACCGGATTGAGGGTAGATGTCCCACCAACCGAGTGTGGCCAGTCGGTGACTCCGAGTACTCTCGGCGCCATGGCAGCCACCCCACCGGCCGAGCCGAACCGACCGTCCCCCAACCCCGTGATGCGCGCACTGCGCGGCGACCGCTCACCCGGCGAGTTCGCCATGGCGGTCCGCCGGGCCGCCCGCGAGATCGGCGAGCACGTGTCCTGCGACGCCCGCTACGTCGGTCGGGTCGAGTCCGGTGAGATCCGCTGCCCCAACTACGCCTACGAGCGGGTCTTCCGGCACATGTGGCCGGATCGCACGCTCACCGACCTCGGCTTCGCCCCCCGCACCGCCGTCCGCCGCCGCTCGGTGGACGGCGGCGGGGCGGCCGCCGGGGCTCCCCCGCTCCACCCGCCGTTCCCGCCCCTGCCCGCCCCGCGCTCACCGCTCTCCACCCGACTCCCGTACGCTGCCTCGCCGTACGCGGGTCCAGCCGCTCCGGACGGGCCTCCGTGGCCGATGGCCGGCGCGGTGCCCAGGGGGCCCGATGGATCGCCCTATCCCGACGAGGAGAACGACGACGTGCGTCGCCGTACGTTCCTGGCCGGCGGCTCGACCGCGCTGGCCACCGTGATCGGCATCGACCGGCCGGCCGCCGCCGGGCCCGTCGCCGGTGCCGGCTTCGGCCCGGCCGCGGGCCCCCGCCCGGCCACCGGCCACGGCGCCTTCCCCCGCCACGGCGCCTTCCCCGGTGCGGAGTTCGCCGCGCCCTCGCTGCTCGGCGCCGAGCCGGTGGTGCCCGGCCGGCCGGGTCCGGTGCCGCCGCTGCGCAAGGTCGGTGCCGCCGAGGTGCAGGGCGTCGAACAGGCCGTCCGGGAGATCAGACTGGCCGACGACGCGCACGGCGCGGACGCCCTGTACGAGCTCGCCGGGCAATCGCTGCGCACCGCCTACGTGCTGCTCAACGAGGGCGACTACAGCGCCGAGACGGAACGCCGACTCCAGGCCGGGGCCGGTGAACTGGCCATCTCCGTCGGTTGGTTGGCACACGACTCGAACCGGCTCGCGGACGCCCGCTCGTTCTACTCCGAGGCGCTCGCCACCGCCCGGATGGCCGGGGACGCCGCCCTGGAGGCGCACGTCTTCTGTAACAGCGCCTTCCTCGCCCGGGACGCCGGGCGCCCGCGCGAGGCGCTGCGCGCCGCGCAGGCCGGGCAGGCCGCCGCCCGGGAACTGAGTTCCACCCGATTGCTCGCTCTGCTGACCATGCGCGAGGCCGGCGCCTGGGCCGTACTGCGGGACCGATCCTCCTGCGAACGCGCGATCGGCCGGGCCTACGCGCTGTTCGACCGGGGGCCGGCCGAGTCCGATCCGGAGTGGATGTCCTTCTTCGGCGAGGCGGAGATCGCCGGCCTGCAGTCACAGTGCTGGTCCGCCCTGGAGGACTGGGACCGCGCCAGCGAGCAGGCCGCGCTGGCCATAGCGCTGCAGGAGCCGCACTTCGTCCGCAATCGGGTGCTGTACACCGCCGAACTGGCCCACGACCGGCTCGGCCGGGGGGACTTGGCGGGGGCGGCGCACCACGGCTCGGCCGCCGTCGCACTGTTCGGCGAGGTCCGCTCGGCCCGGATCCGCAGCATGCTGGCGGACACCGCGGGGCGGCTGCGCGCGCACGCCTCGGTCGCCGAGGTCCGCCGCTTCCTGATCGGGTACGACCAGGCCGCGGCGGCCTGACCGGGCGCCAGCAGCCGTGTCAGCGGCTCTGGTTGAGCCCCTCCAGGTGGGACAGGTCGTTCCAGACCTCCACCGCCGGGGCGCCGTACTCCCAGGACAGCACGCACAGCGCCGCCGTGCCGAGCTTGAACCGCTGGGCGAACTCGGGCGGCAGACCCAGCCAGCGGGCGGCCAGGATGCGCAGCAGGTGGCCGTGCGCGAACAGGATGACGTCCCGGTCGGCGCAGTGCATGACGGTGGTGTCCGACTCCGGGACGCCGTGCTCCTCGTTCAGGCCGGCGAGGAGGGCGTCCACCCGGGCGGCCACGTCGGAGAGCTTCTCGCCGCCGGGCACCCCGTCGCGCCAGATCAGCCAGCCCGGGTGGTCGGTGGCCCGGATGTCGGCGCCGGTGCGGCCCTCGTACTGGCCGTAGTCCCACTCCATCAGCTCGGGGCGCTCCACCGCGCGGTCGCCGAAGCCGGCCAGGGCGCAGGTCTCCTCGGCGCGGCCGAGCGGGCTGGTGTAGACGAGCGCGTCCGACAGCCCGTTCCAGGGGGCCCCGGCGAGCCGGGCACCGAGCGCCCGGGCCATCGCGCGCCCCTCCTCGGTCAGCGGGATGTCGGTGCGGCCGGTGTGGCGGCCGGTGGCCGACCACTCGGTCTCGCCGTGGCGGACCAGCACGATTCGGGCGGGCATGGAAGGCTCCTCGCAGCGGGGCGGTCAACGGTCGGTCTCACCCTTGAGCACCGGGCTCCATGATCCCCCACCCCGACGGCGGCCACGATCGCGGGCCCGGAACACCCGGCGCCACCGACCGGTTACGGCCCGGAACCGCCCGGTCCGCACCACGTTGTCGGACCCGGATGCGACACTGGGCCGCACCATGAACGTCTCGACGAACGTCCCGCTCCGCGGGCCCGCTGAGCCGCTCGCCCAGCGGCTCGCCGAGCTGCGCGGACCGGCCCCGCAGCGCAGTCTGAACGCCCGCTCCCTCGCCGCGCTGGCCGCCAATCCGGGCTGCCACCGCCGCGCCGTACTGGACGCGGCCGGGGTGGACAAGTCCGCACTGGCCGCCCGGCTCGGCCGCCCCGCCCCCTTCGGGCAATCCCCGTTCGCGATCGCCCGCGGCGTGATCTTCGAGTCCCGGCTGAAGGCGGACGACCACGCCGCCCTGCTGGAGCCGCTCCGCGCCCACCTCGGCCTCCCGGTGGACGACCGCGCCCCGCTGCTGGTGCCGGACCTGCTGCCCCGCTCCGGCCCGGCCGTGCGCGCCGACCGGACGGTCGAGGCACTGGCCCGGGCCGCCGCCGACCCGGACTCCTGGACGCTGCTGGACCACCCGATGCTGCGGCTCTCCGTGGCCGGCAGCACCGCCTACCTGGAGCCGGACGCCCTGGTGGTGCACGGCGGCCGGTGCACGGTGGTGGAGATCAAGTCCTTCCCGGTGCTGGACGGCAGCGCCGACCCGGCCAAGGTCGGCGCCGCCGCCCGCCAGGCCGCGGTGTACGTGCTGGCGCTCCAGCACGCCGCCGCCGCGGCCGCCGGGGTCCCGCTGTCCGACGACCCGTACACCGAGCAGCGGCTCCCGGGCAGCCCGCGCACCAGCGTGCTGCTGGTCTGCCCCAAGGACTTCGGCAACCGGCCGACCGCCGTCGCCGTCGACGTCCGCCGCGAACTGGCCACCACCCGCCGCCAGCTGAGCCGGATGACCGGCATCGAGCGGCTGCTGGCGACGCTGCCGCCGGGCACCGACTTCGACCTGGCCGCCGCCGACGACGGCGCCCCGGCCCGGACCGCCGAGCAGCTCACCGCCTCGGTCGAGGCGGTGCCCGCCGCCTACAGCCCGGACTGCCTCTCCACCTGCGAGCTCGGCTTCCACTGCCGCGCCCGGGCCCGCTGCGACGACCGGGTCGAGCAGCTCGGCCGGGGCGTGCGCGGCGAGCTGGGCAGCATCCGTACGGTCACCGAGGCGCTGGCCGCCGCCCAGCGCGCGCCCGGCCCGCACCCCGAGGGCGCGGACGGAACGGGCGCGGGCGACGCCACCGCGCTCGACGACGGTACGGACGGCGACGGTACGGACGGCGACGGTACGGACGGCGACGGTACGGACGGCGACGGCGCGCACGAGGCGGCCGAGCGCCTGGCCTACGCGGCCGCCCTGCGCGCGGAAGCCCTGGGCGTGAGGGCATGAGCCTGCTGACCACCCTCGCCCGGCTGGAGGCCGTCCGCAGCGGGCGGGCCGAGCCGCTGGCCACCGTCCGGCACCGGCACCTGTCGGAGCGGCCCATGGTGGTCGTCCCGCTGACCGCGGCCGGCGAGTCCGGCGCGCCGCTGGCCGTGCTGCTGGGCACCGACCGGGACGCACCCCGGCTGCACCTGGTGCCCCAGCCGCTCAACCGCACCCTGCGGTTCGACTACCTGGCCGCACTGGCCGCCGACCTGCTGCCCTACCTGGAGTCCTTCGGCACGGACGTCGAGCAGGTCGAGGGCTCCGAGAAGGACCCGGAGACCGGCGAGAAGACCCAGGTGTTCCGCGAGTTGTGCGCGGACGCGCCGCAGCTGATCGTGCCCAACGGCGCGGGCGTGCACCACCTCTCGCTGATCGGCCGCTCGACCCGGTTCCGCCGCACCGCCGAGGACGCCGACCCGGGCCCCCACCCGGCGCCGCTGCGGGTGCCGCTGCTCGGCCGCTGGCTGACCCACCTCACCGACCGCGCCCAGGTGCCCGGCTCCAGCCTGCTGCTGCCGATGACCGGTCTGCTCGCCCGGCACTGGGCCACCGGCCAGAGCCACCTGGAGGACCAGCACCTGGCGGCCCGGCTGGCCTGGCACGGCCCGCCGCCGGGACTGACCGGCGCGCAGGCCGCCGAGCTGGCCGAGTCCGCCCGCGACGAGCACGGGCAGTTGCTGCACCCGCCGGCCGGCCCGGCCACCGACCCGGCCTTCGACGAGGCGGTGCTGGCCCCGGCGATCGCCCGCTACGACGCGGCCGTCAGCGCCCTGCGGCACGGCACCGAGCAGCGCGACAAGGCCGCCGCCGAGCGCGCCCGCGCGGCCGTCCGCTCGGCGGTGGAACAGCTGGAGCGGGTGCTGTCGGCCGTGCTGCTGCCCACCTGGCGGGATGTCTGGCGGGGCCTGGACCTGCTGCGCGCCCTGCCGCCGGCCGGCCACCTGGAGGAGCGCTGGACCGGCGACCGCTGGTCCTACACCGGCCACCGGGACCGGCTGGCGGCCGGCGAGCCGCCGCAGCCCCGGCAGGACGACGCCGTCACGGCGGCCCGCAAGCTCGCCCAGCGCGAGCGCGAGCAGGCCCGGCTGGACGTCCAGGAGGCACTGGACGACCCGCTGGCAATGGCCGAACACCGGTTGTCCGGCGAGGCGTTCAGCGGGGTGGTGACGGAGGTGGTGCCGGACTACGACACCACCGGACGCTCCCCCAAGCCCCGTCCGTTGGTCACCCTGCGCACCGCCGACCGCCCGCACGCCGACCTCGGCCGGGAGGCGCACCGGGTGCACGGCCCGGCCGCGCAGAAGGCGCGGATCGTGGCGGTGGACCCGGCCGAGGGCACCATCACGCTGCGGGTGCTGTCCGGCATGGGCCGCAAGAAGGAGCCCGAGCCGGGCAGCCTGCCCGAGCCCGGCGAGCCGGTCACCTTCACCCTGTTCGAGTTGACGGTCCGCCAGTCCGCGCCGCTGCCCGAGCCGGACGACACCCCGTGGACCCACGGCGGCCCGCCCGGCAGCGCGCCCCCGGCCGCCACCGCTGCCGCCGCCACCGCCACCGAGGAATGGGAATGATGAGCGAGCAGCCCCCGGGCGCGGCGGCCGACGCCGCGGTGGCCCGCATCCTGGCGGCCACCGTCCACCCGCCGGCCGGTGCGCCGCGCGGCGTGGTGGTGGACTCCCCGCCCGGCGCCGGGAAGTCGACCCTGGTGGTGCGGGCCGCCCGGGAGCTGGTGGCGGCCGGCGAGCGGCTGATGATCGTCGCCCAGACCAACGGCCAGGTGGACGACCTGGTCGGCCGACTGGCCGAGAAGGCACCGGAGTTGACGATCGGCCGGCTGCACGCGACGGACTCCCAGCCGGGGCCGGAGGTGCTGAGGCACGCCAACGTCACGCCCTCCGACAAGGTCGCCGACCTGGTCGAGCACGATGTGGTGATCTCCACCTCCGCCAAGTGGCAGTGGGTGCGGGCCGAGGCGCCGTGGCGGCACGCGATCGTCGACGAGGCGTACCAGATGCGCTCGGACGCCCTGCTCGCGGTGGCCCGGCTGTTCGAGCGGGCGCTGTTCGTCGGGGACCCGGGCCAGCTGGACCCGTTCACCGTGGTCGGCACCGAGCAGTGGGCCGGCCTGTCCTACGACCCGTCCAGCAGTGCCGTGGTGACGCTGCTGGCGCACAACCCGCAGATCGAGCCGCACCGGCTACCGGTCTCCTGGCGACTGCCGGCCAGCGCGGCACCGCTGATCTCGCGCGCCTTCTACCCGTACACGCCGTTCCGCTCCGGCACCGGCCCGGACGACCGCGGACTGACCGCCACCGTGCGGCCGGACGGCTCGGCGCTGGACGCGGTGATCGACCGGGCGGCCGAGCACGGCTGGGCGCTGCTGGAGCTGCCCGCCCGGCACACCGTACGGACCGACCCCCAGGCGGTGGCGGCGATCGCGGCCACCGTCCGGCGGCTGCTGGAGCGCGGACTGACCGCCCGCTCCGAGCAGGGCGGGGCCCCGCTCACCGCGGACCGGATCGCTGTCGGCACCGCGCACCGGGACCAGGCGGCGGCGGTGCGGGCGGCCCTGCTCAAGGTGGGCGTCCCGGTGGACGGCACGGTCGGTCCGGCCGTCACGGTGGACACCGCGAACCGGCTGCAGGGCCGGGAGTACGACGTCACCGTGGTGCTGCACCCGCTCTCCGGGCGCCCCGACGCGACCGCCTTCCACCTGGAGACCGGCCGGCTCTGCGTGCTCGCCTCCCGGCACCGGCACGCCTGCATCGTGGTGGGCCGGGCCGGGATCGCGGAGCTGCTCGACGAGCACCCCGCGACCGAGCCGGTGCAGCTGGGCGTTCCGGTGGCCTTCCCGGACGGCTGGGAGGCGAACCACCAGGTCCTCCAGCACCTGAGCGGCCACCGGGTGCGCCTGCGGTAGCGGGTGTCAGTCCTCGGTCTCGCACACCGCGAAGGCCACCACGGACCCGTGCGCGGCCTGGGCGCTCCAGCCGGTCGCGTCGGCGGTCGGCCCGCTGGCGCGCACCGGTCCGTCCGCGTCGGGCTGGAGCCGGTAGCCGCCGCCGGTCAGGTGGGTACCGGCCGGGCAGGTGGCCGTCGAGACGCCGCCCGGGCTGCTCGGCGGCCCGCTGACCACTGCGGCGGTCTCGGCGGCGGCGGCGGCGGACCCGGCCGGTACGACGGGCAGCGCCGGTGCCAGGGCGGCGGCCAGCAGGAGGCCGGTGGAGAGTGCGCGCATGGGGTGCTCCCGGTTCGGTGGGCGACTGTTGTCGCCGGGAACAACCGGTTCGCATGCGATCCGGATGTGCGGCGCCCGGGGCACCATCCCGGCGCGCGCCGGGGGAATAGCGCCTGCACGCGCACCGTTCCGCTACCGGCCGCCGCCGCGAGACAATGGACGACGGCCACGATCGGGCGGTGCGGCCCGGAGCAGCCCACCGCCCCCTCACCGAGACCACGGAGGTGTCCGTCCATGCCCGACTCCCCCGCCGAGACGCCCGAGCCCACCAGGCGACTGCGCCCCGTGCAGCTCCTGTTCGAGCCGCAGTCCGCCGAACCGGAGCCGGAACGGTTCTTCGACCTGGAGTCCATCGACGACCCCGCGGAGCTGCTGCGCCGCTCCACCGAACTGGCCCTGGCCTTCCGGGCCGCCGCAGAGCGGGCCACCGACTTCCAGGCCGTCGCCGCCGCCCAGCTCGCCGACCCGCGCCGCTTCGACGCGCTGTCGGACGCCGAGATCGCCGAGCGGTCGGACTGGACCCCGGACTACGCCACCAAGATGATCGAGTACGGCCGCACCCTGCTCCAGCCGCGCCGCCACGAGGACTGAACCCCCTGACCCGCGGCCGCTGGCATATGCCAGCGGCGGAGGGTACGCGATCGCCCGTCGCCCTGTCCGGCGAACGGCGCTTTCCGCCCCGCCGGGGGCGCGCACGGCGCAGGCTGCTGGGCGTGGACATCTGGACGCACCAGTCGGTGGAATACGTCACCGTGGCCGGGGAGGCCTGGCTGGCCTCCGCCAGCGAGTACCCGCGCAGCATGCGCGCCCTCTGGGAGGCCCGCCCGTGGGCGCCCTCCGTGCTGCCCTGCGGGCGGACCTTCGACGTGATCAGCATGCCGTCGCTGTTCGGCCGCCGGGTGCTGGACGAACTGTGGGCCTCCGGCCCCGGCTGCGGCCCGGTCGCGGGCTACCGGGGGCGCACCCTGCTGTTCGTCCGGCCCGGCGCGGCCCCCCGGCTGCGCCGGCTGCTGGCCTGGGAGGAGTGGGCCCGGGACGTGCCGCCGCTGCTCTGCCACGGCAAGGGCGACGCGGTGACGGTGCCGCCGCTGCAGCGGATGGTGCACGGCCCGGACTCCCCCGGCCGGGGCTCGGGCCGCTGGATCGTCGCCCCGGACGAGCGGGAGCCCTGGCTGCCCGGGGCCTCGGTGGTGCTGTGGGCCTGTGTACGGGCGGCGCGCGAGCCCGGCGGGGCCGTGCCGGCCGCACCGGTCGTCGTGACCGGGGGGTGAACGGAGGCCGGCCGGTATTCGATTTTGGCTCGACCGCGGGCCGCTGCTAAAGTCTTCTCTGTCAGCAGGCGCCGCTAGCTCAGTTGGTTAGAGCAGCTGACTCTTAATCAGCGGGTCCGGGGTTCGAGTCCCTGGCGGCGCACAGACAGCCGAGAGGCCCCTTGCGAAAGCAAGGGGCCTCTCGGCGTTCC
>NZ_JBHXEG010000083.1:0-40452 GCF_042724935.1 Kitasatospora sp. NPDC127060 | reverse complement strand
GGCCCGGGTTTCCCCCCCCCGGGCCCGGGGCCCCCCCCCCCCGGGGGGTTATTGAACCCCAACCCCCCCCCCCCCCCCCCCCCCCGGGGGGGGGGGGGGGGGCCCCCCCCCGGGGCCCCCCCCCCCCCCCGACGGTGCCGTCCTCAGGAGGTCAGCGAGGTCTTGCGGGTGGAGATGATCTGGTCGACCAGGCCGTACTCGGCGGCCTCCTCGGCGGTCAGGATCTTGTCGCGCTCGATGTCCTCGCGCACCTGCTCCACCGACTTGTTGGAGTGCTTGGAGAGCATCTGCTCCAGCTGCTCGCGCATCCGGAAGATCTCCTTGGCCTGGATCTCCAGGTCGGACACCTGGCCGCGGCCGGTCTCGGTGTACGGCTGGTGGATCAGGATGCGGGCGTTCGGCAGCGCCATCCGCTTGCCGGGGGTGCCGGCGGCGAGCAGCACGGCCGCGGCGGAGGCCGCCTGGCCCATGCAGACCGTGGTGATGTCCGGCTTGACGTACTGCATGGTGTCGTAGATGGCCGTCAGGGCGGTGAAGGAGCCGCCGGGCGAGTTGATGTACATCTGGATCTCGCGGTCCGGGTCCATCGACTCCAGGCACAGCAGCTGCGCCATGATGTCGTTCGCCGAGACGTCGTCGACCTGCGAGCCGAGGAAGATGATGCGCTCCTCGAACAGCTTGGCGTACGGGTCGTACTCGCGGATGCCCTGCGTGGTGCGCTCGACGAACCGCGGGACGATGTAGCGGCCCTCGGCGCGCATGTCCTCGACGCGGGCCTGGGCGGCCGACAGGCTGGGGATGTTCATGGGGGTTCTTGTCCTCCGGGGCGTTGTGGCTGTGGTCTCGTGGGCCGGGCCGAGGCTCAGGCGCCCGTGCCGCCGCCGCCGGGGACGTCCGCGGCGCTGTGCATGATCGCGTCGATGAGGCCGTACTCCAGGGCCTCCTCCGGGGTGAACCAGCGGTCGCGGTCGGAGTCCCGGGTGATCTGCTCGAAGGACTGGCCGCTGTGGAAGGCGATCAGCTCGGACATCCGCTTCTTGGTGCGGAGCAGCTGCTCGGCCTGGATGCGGATGTCGGTGGCCGAGCCGCCGAGGCCCGCGGAGGGCTGGTGCATCAGGATGTTGGCGTTCGGCAGCGAGAAGCGCTTGCCCTTGGCGCCGGCGGTCAGCAGGAACTGGCCCATCGAGGCGGCCATGCCCATCGCGATGGTGACGACGTCGTTCTTGATGTACTGCATGGTGTCGTAGATCGCCATGCCCGCCGAGATCGAGCCACCCGGGGAGTTGATGTAGAGGAAGATGTCCTTCTCGGGGTCCGCGGCCAGCAGCAGCAGCTGCGCGGTGATCTTGTTGGCGATGTCGTCGTCGACCTGCTGGCCGAGGAAGATGATCCGCTCGTTGAGCAGTCGGTTGTAGACCTGGTCGCCAAGGCCCCCGAGCACGTCACCAGCGGCGGCGTGCGGCGCCATCGGGCCAGGCATCTGCATCTGCGGGAACGTCACTTAGCCACCTGCTCAGTCGATTTGGACGGTCGATCGACGGCCGTCACGGTGTCGCACAGCTTCCGGGTATCACGTTGTGATTGTTGCTGTCCAAGGACCCTAACGCGCAGGCCCGGCCGCAGAATCCCTCACGCAGAACTGTTCGCTGTGAGCGCAGGGTCGCGCGGGGCCGCGGTGGGACGACAGCGGGCCCGGACACCGTACGGCGTCCGGGCCCGCTGCAGCGCCTCAGGGGGCTACCGGGGCACTCAGGCCTCGGTGCTCTCCTCGGCCTTCTCGTCGGCGGCGGCCTCGACGGTCTCGGCCGTCTCGTCCTCGTCGTCGAAGTTGATCTCGTTGCCCTCGGTGTCGACGACCTTGGCGGCCTCGACCACGGTGGCCAGCGCCTTGCCGCGGGCGACCTCGCCGACCAGCAGCGGAACCTGGCCGCCCTGGACGACCTGCTGGGCGAACTGGTCCGGGGTGAGGCCCGAGCCGGCGGCACGGCGGATGAGGTGCTCGGTGAGCTCCTCCTGGTTGACCCCCAGCTCCTCGTTGGCGACGATCTGGTCCAGGACGAACTGGGTCTTGATGCCCTTCTTCGCCTGCTCCTCGATCTCCGCCTCCCACTCCTCGCGGGTCTTGCCCTGGGTCTCCAGGTAGGTCTCGATGTTCAGACCCATCGGCTCGAGCTGGTGGTGCTCGAGGTTGTGCTTGCGGGTCTCGATCTCGTCCTTCAGGAGCTTCTCGGGGTACTCGATCTCAACCAGCGCGAGCAGGGCGTCGAGGACCTTCTCCTGGGCCTGGGTGGCCTGGTCGTACTCCTTCATGCGCTCCAGGCGCTTGCGGGAGTCGGCACGCAGGTCCTCCAGGGTGTCGAACTCGCTGGCCAGCTGGGCGAACTCGTCGTCCAGCTCCGGCAGCTCCTTCTCCTGGACGGCCGTGACGGTGACGGTGACCTCGGAGGTCTGGCCGGCCTGGGTGCCGCCCTTGAGCTCGGTCTCGAAGGTCTTCTCCTCGCCGGCCGACAGGCCGAGCACGGCCTCGTCGATGCCGTCGATGAGGCGGCCCGAGCCGATCTCGTAGCTGACACCGCTGGCGGTGCCGTCCTCCGGCACCTCGCCGTCGACCTTGGCGATCAGGTCGACGACCACGATGTCGCCCTCGGCGGCGGCGCGCTCGACGTCCTTGACCGACGAGAAGCGCTCGCGCAGCTGCTCCAGCGACTTCTCGATGTCCTCGTCGGAGACGGCGATCGGGTCGACGGTCACCTCGATGGAGGAGAACTCCGGCAGGGTGATCTCCGGACGGATGTCCACCTCGGCGGTGAACTTCAGGTCACCGCCGTCGGCGATCTTCTCGACACCCTCGATGTTGGTGATGTCGGGCTGGCCGAGGACCTCGATCTTGCCCTCGTCGACGGCCTGCGTGTAGAAGCGCGGCAGGGCGTCGTTGACGGCCTCCTCCAGCACGGCACCGCGGCCGAAACGCTGGTCGATGACGCGAGCCGGGATCTTGCCCTTGCGGAAGCCCGGAACCGTGACCTGCTGGTTGATCTTCTTGTACGCCGCGTCGAGGCTGGGCTTGAGCTCCTCGAAGGGCACCTCGACGGTGAGTCGAACCCGGGTCGGGTTCAGAGTCTCGACGGCGCTCTTCACGGTTAGGTCTCCTAGGGGCTTGCGGTCAGGTTGTCTCCGCCCGGCCCGCACGCCCGGCCGGAGCCGGTACGGGTGGGTCGGACGAGACGGGCGATGGGCGGTTGGAGCTGCATCTCCCGTGTGGGTGGACGGTGAGCTTGACTCCTCGCCCTCGTGCGGTTGACCTGGGTTGACGCCACAGGGACTACCGCCAGCGCCCCATCCTACCGGTACCACGAAAGGCGGACGCCAGGCGCCACCGTACCGCCCAACAGAACAGGGCCCCGCCCCGGTGGGCGAGACCCTGCCGCACTGTCGGGGTGACCGGATTCGAACCGACGGCCTTCCGCTCCCAAAGCGGACGCGCTACCAAACTGCGCCACACCCCGTGGTGCCGAGAGGAAGCGTACACGCCGGGCCCGTACGGCTCGTCGACTTATTCGGGGCACGACGGGAGCACGGCGGAAGGGGTGCCCGGGGAATGCGGTGTGCACGGGAGGGACCGGACCAGGTACGCTGTCTCCCGAACTTCCGGCCGGCAACGGTCGGCGGGTTCGCGCGGGTGTAGCTCAATGGTAGAGCCCTAGTCTTCCAAACTAGTCACGCGAGTTCGATTCTCGTCACCCGCTCTTCCGGTCCGGCCCCGGTGCGCCCAGCGCACCGGGGCCGTCGGCGTTCCCGGGCCCGGTACGGCGCTTCAGCGGCCCGGCACTCCAGAGGCTCGGCCGTTCAGAGGCCCAACCGGGCGGCCCGGGCGGCGGCCCGGTCGAGCAGCTGGTGGACGTCGCCCTCCCGGGTGGTGGGGCGGTCGTTGAACTCGTCCGGGGAGCGCGCCGGGCGGCCGGTGGCGTGCAGCACCTCCATCAGCTGGACCCGGCCGGTGCGCACGGTCGCCGGGGTGCCGTAGCCGTACGCCAGGACGGCGGCCTGGGCGCCGAGCAGGCAGACCCGGCCGGCCCCGTCCCACATCGCGCCCTGCAGCCAGCCGTGGGCGCCGATGTAGCGCGAGGCCAGCCGCAGGTGGTCGGCGGCGGTGACCGGGACGGGCCGCGCCGGGCGGCGCAGCGCCCGGTCGAGCAGGGTGGCCCGGGGCTCGGGGTGGCCGGCCTGCCAGGGGCGCAGGGTGCTGCCGTACCGGCAGACGTACGGCCCGGGGGTGCGCGCGGGCGCGGGCAGCGAGGCGAGGTAGGCCTCGATCTCGGCGACCAGGCCGGAGCCGTCCGGGCCGGTCGGCAGCCCGGGGAGCAGGAGCGGGCGCGGCGGTTGGGTCAGGTCGGTGCGGGGCATGCGGCGTCTCCGGGCGGGCGGCCTTCAGGGTCGCTCCCCAAAGTGGGGCATTCAGGACATTTCCGCGACCGCAGGACCGTGGCGTCCGCACGGTTTCCCGCACGGCGGTCGGGCCGATAGCCTCGGCGGCGTTCGAGCGCAGTTCGAGCGCGACCCGACGCGCCGCGCTCCCTAGGTGGAGGAGTCCCGGTGCGTCCGCAGGAGCGACTGGCCGTCATACAGCGCTGTGTGGTCCTGGAGATGGCGCGGCTGGGCCAGGAGTTCCATCCGGACGGCGAGGTGGTGCGCGGCCCCGGCACCACGGCCGTGGCGGTGCGCGAGCACCCCGGGGACGACGGCGCCGGGCACGTGGACCTCGGCTTCGTGCTGCAGCTGGGCAGGGCGGACGCACCGGTGGTGTGGGACTGCGCGGCCGGCCTCGGCAAGACCGAGGAGGAGAAGCTCGCGAACGCGGTGAAGATGTGGGCGACCACCACCGCCTCGGTGCTGGTCGAGCTGGCGGACGGCCGGGGGATCCACGCCGACCGCCCGGACCTGCCCGAACTCCCGGGCTGGCGGGCCGTGCAGGGGCCGGCGGCGGTGTTCGGCTTCGGCAACGAACACCTGGCGGCCTGGCTCGCCGAGCACCGGGTGCTGTCGGCGCTGGCGCCGGCGCTGCGTCAGGAGCTGGCCGGGCCGGGCCCGGTCGGGGTGAAGCTCTTCCTGGGCGGGAAGGCCGGCGACGACGTCGCCGAGGTCCGGGTGGGCGGCGAGGTGTCGGAGGCGGCTTCCGCGGCGCTGCGCGCGCTGGACTGGCCGCGCGGCGAACGGCTCTGCTGGGCGCGGCTGTTCGTGCTGCTGACGGCGGAACGGGCAGCACCGGTCACGGCCGCGCCGGCGGGTGCCGCGGCACCCGCGCCGGTGCGTGCCCCGGCCCCGGTGGCGGCGCGCCCCCGGGGTCTGTTCGCCCGCTGGCGGGAAGCCCGGCGGGCCGGCCGGTAGCAGCGACTCGCCCGCTCGCACCCCGAACCGAAGGGCGCGAGAGGGCGCCCGTCGGCCCGGCCGGTCAGCCGCCGGTGATGCTGGAGATGCTGTGCGCCAGGTTGGCCAGCAGGGAGTTGATGGAGGTCGCCATCGTGGTCTCGTGCAGCATGAAACCGAACAGGGCGGCGACGATCGCGTGCGGGATCTTCAGCTGCTTGTTCCGGATGAAGATGATGCACAGGATCGCGAACAGGACCAGCGCGGAGACGGAGAGTGCCACCCGGACTCACTTCCTCGTTTCATAGCGTGGCGCCGCCGCCCGGCGGCACCTGCGAAGCCGGACCCCGGCCTGTCCGACGGTCCCGAGGCGGAATCGCGGACCGTCCGGCGCACCGCCGGTGAAGGGGCCCGCGCCGGACCGCTGTCTGCTGTGCCGCACGTGTCACCCCCCATCCCCCGAATCCTGAACAGTCCCGCCCGGACTCAGTGTGGTCGACCGTGCCGATTGCGTAAAGGTCTGACAGTCAGCCCAACGCCCAGATCCTGCGATGCGAGACGAGTTTCCGCCGACCGGGACGATAGCCGAGCCGTTCTGACGAATCGTCGGCGGGGCGGTGCTGAGCGGCCGGGAAGCGCCCGGGAGCGGGGAGCGGAAGCGGCAGGTCCGGTCAGCCGACGGGGGGTCCGATATGGCCGAAGATCAGCTGCCAGGCTTGACAGGAGTGCCGGAGGCATGTGCCGACCGGCCGCGGTCCTCAGTCCCGCCAGAGCAGCAGCACGGCGCGGTCGTCGTTGATGTCCCGGGCCACCGTCTCGATCAGCGAGCCCGCCGCTCCCGCGCCACTGCCCGGGGCGCCGCCGGGGACCAGCCGGTCGGCCTCCCCCATCAGCCGGTCCATGCCCTCGGCGAGGTCCCGGCCGGGCGCCTCGACCATGCCGTCGGTGCACAGCATCAGCACGTCGCCGCGGTTGAGCCGGCCGCGCACGCCGTCGAACTTGGCGCCGTCGTAGATCCCGAGCAACGGGCCCTCGGCCTCCTTGACCTCCCAGCGCCCCTCGCCGGCCAGCCGCTGCATCCCGGGCAGGTGCCCGGCCGAGAGCAGTTCGTACTCGCCGCTGTCCAGGTCCAGCACCAGGTGGACGGCGGTGGCGAAGCCCTCCTCCCAGGACTGGCGCAGCAGGTAGCCGTTGGCCGCGGGCAGGAAGTCGTGCGCGGGCAGCGAGCCGACCAGGCCGCCGAAGGCGCCGGACAGCAGCAGCGCCCGGGAGCCCGCGTCCATGCCCTTGCCGGAGACGTCCGCGAGGACCACCTCCAGCAGCCGCTGGCCGGGGCCGGTGCGGGCGGCCACCACGAAGTCGCCGGAGAAGGACTGGCCGCCGGCCGGACGCAGCGCCATGTCCGCGTGCCAGCCGGCCGGCAGCTCGGGCACCCGGCTCTGCACCCGCAGCCGCTCGCGCAGGTCGAACAGCATGGTGGAGCCGCCCCACCAGGGGACGCCGACCCGGGCCCGGAACTGGGCCAGCAGCAGGCCGCCCACCCCGGCGGCGCCGACCACCAGGGCCGCGCCCGGGGTCACGCCGTAGACGTAGGCCTCCGGGTTCTCGCTGGCGACCCGCTGGCCGGTGTGGATCACGGACTCGGCGGACAGCCCGAGGGCGGCCAGCGCGTACAGCACCACCAGGCTGCCGGGGCGCAGCAGCAGGGCGCCGGCCAGGATCGGCAGGACCAGGGCGGTGGGCGGGGCCCAGTCCGGGATCCAGATGTTGAGCAGGATCATCAGCGGGACGAGCAGGGCCAGCGCGCAGAGCACCGGCCAGTCGGCGGCACCGCCGCGGAAGTAGTCGACACCGGCCGTGCGCAGCCTTCGGCGGACCCGGCGGAGCCTCTTGCGCAGCCGGGCCGTCACGGGCTCGGACGCCTGGGCGGCGCCGGGCCTCGTCGCAGTCGTCTGGGGCGGTGCGCCCGGCGGTCTGCCAGCCATGGGGACCGACCCTATCCACGGGTACGGCTCGGCGTCGACGGCCCGGGGGCGGGCGGCGCCGGCGGCGCGCGGGCCGTTCAGCGGGTTTCGGACGATCGGGCCGGTGGCGGGCGTGCCGTCAGGAGGCGTGCGCCGGTTGGGCGTACGGAGCCCGCGGGCGGCGCGTGCGCCCCGCGCACGGGAGCGCGGCCGGGCCGGGGGGCCTGTGGCCGATCCCACAGGCCCGCGGCCCCGCGGCGGGGGCGTGCGGGCCGGGGGCGGACGACGACGGCCGGCCGCACGGAGGGTGCGGCCGGCCGTCGGTGGCGGGTGGGGGGTGATCAGCCCTGCGGGTGGTGCGCCGGGATCGGCGGGAGCTCGCCGGTGGTCTCGTACTCGCTCAGCATCTCGATCCGGCGGGTGTGCCGGGCCTCGCCGCTGTACGGGGTCTTGAGGAAGACCTCGACGAACTCGGTGGCCTCCTCGGCGGTGTGCATCCGGCCGCCGATGGAGATCACGTTGGCGTTGTTGTGCTGACGGCCGAGCTCGGCGGTCTGCACGCTCCACGCCAGCGCCGCACGGACGCCCTTGACCTTGTTGGCGGCGATCGCCTCGCCGTTGCCCGAGCCGCCGATCACGATGCCCAGGGCGTCCTGGTCGGCGGCGGTGCGCTCGGCGGCGCGCAGGCAGAACGGCGGGTAGTCGTCCTCGGCGTCGTAGATGTGCGGCCCGCAGTCGACCGGCTCGTGGCCGGCCCCCTTCAGCCACTCCACCAGGTGGTTCTTCAGTTCGTATCCGGCATGGTCGGAGCCCAGGTACACGCGCATGCCCATGAGTGTGGCATGCGCGGGCGCCCGGGCCCGACAACGGGGGGCCGGAGGCTCAGCGGCGGCCGAGCAGCTTCCAGGCGAGCGGCAGGGCGCCGGCCGCGAAGGCGGCCTTGAGCGCGTCGCCGACCAGGTACGGGTAGAGGCCCAGCTCGGCGGCGCGGGCCAGCGACACGTGCAGGCTCAGGGCCAGGTACGGCACGCCGACGGCGTAGATGGCGAGGCTGCCCAGGACCATGGTGGCGGCCGTGTTCAGCGGGGTGCGGTCGGCGCCGCGGCGGGCCAGCGCGCCGGTCAGGGCGGCGGCGAGGACGAAGCCGAGCACGTAGCCGAAGGAGGGCATGGCCCAGCCCGAGGTGCCCTCGGCGAACCAGGGCAGGCCCGCCATGCCGGCCAGCAGGTAGAGCGCGAGCGAGGCCACGCCGCGCCGGGCGCCGAGCGCGGTGCCGACCAGCAGGGCGGCGAAGGTCTGGCCGGTGACCGGCACCGGCGAGCCGGGGACGTTCACCGACAGCTGGGCGGCCACGCCGGTCAGCGCGGCACCACCGACCACCAGGGCCAGGTCGCGGACCTGGGCGCCGAGGCGGGTGGAGGCGGTGGGCAGCAGGTCGGCGAGGACGGCGCGGCGCGCTATCGGGGTGGTGGCAGTGGCCATCGGGACTCCTCCGTGAAGGTCCAGGTGAGTGAACACCTGTGAACCTACGCGGTGATCCACTGCGTCACCGCCACGGTTTCGGACAAAGCCCCGCCCTCCGGGATTGTCGGAACCGCCCCAGTGGGACGGCCCGTCAATCTACCGCCACGTACCGTCACCACCCGGTCCGCATGGTGGGCCCGCGGCGGACTTCCTTGGCATGGGCAGCGGGGTCCCCGGATATTGGACAACTCATGCCGCATTCCGCACAGTCTGGAACCGCCCCTATGGCCCCCACCCCCGCGCCCTCGGCGCCCGGGACCACCGACGCCACTCCCCCGCCGTCCGGTGGTCAGCAGCTCAGCCACGGGCTGAAGCAGCGCCATCTGTCGATGATCGCCCTCGGCGGCGTCATCGGCGCGGGCCTGTTCGTGGGCTCCGGCGCCGGCATCGCGGCCGCCGGACCGGCGATCATCCTCGCCTTCACCCTGTCCGGCCTGCTGGTCATGCTGATCATGCGGATGCTCGGCGAGATGTCCGCCGCCCGTCCGGCCTCCGGTTCCTTCTCGGTGCACGCCGAGAAGGAGATCGGCCCCTGGGCCGGGATCACGGCCGGCTGGATGTACTGGGTAATGCTCTGCTGCGGCGTCGCCGCCGAGGCCACCGCGGCCGGGAAGATCGTCAACGGCTGGATACCCGGGGTCTCCTCCTGGGTCTGGGTCGCCCTGTTCATGGTCTTCTTCTGCGTCAGCAACCTGACCGCGGTGAAGAACTTCGGCGAGTTCGAGTTCTGGTTCGCCACCATCAAGGTCGCCGCGATCATCGCCTTCCTGGTCCTCGGCGGGCTCGGCATCGCCGGCGTGATCGGCCCCGGCGCCCCCGGCGCCGCCAACCTCACCGGCCAGGGCGGCTTCCTGCCCACCGGCGTCAGCGGACTGATCGTCGGCCTGCTCGCCTCGGTCTTCGCCTACGGCGGCCTGGAGACGGTGACCATCGCGGCCGCCGAGTCCGACGATCCCAAGAAGAACGTCGCCAACGCGGTGCGCACGGCGGTGTGGCGGATCGCGATCTTCTACATCGGCTCGATGGCCCTGGTCGTCACCCTGGTCTCCTGGAAGGACCCGGCGGTCGTCGCCGACGGCCCGTACGTCACGGTGCTGCGCCACCTCGGGGTGCCCGCGGCCGGGACGATCATGGAGACGGTGGTGCTGATCGCGCTGCTGTCCGCGATGAACGCCAACATCTACGGCGCCTCCCGGATGGCGTACTCGCTGGTCGGCCGCGGCCAGGGCCCCAAGGCACTGGCCAAGGTGTCCGGCGGGGTGCCGCGCCGGGCCGTGCTGGCCTCCTGCCTGTTCGGCTTCGGCGCCGTGCTGGCCGCCAAGTTCTGGCCGGAGACCGTGTTCACCTGGCTGATGAACACCACCGGCGTCGCGATCCTGGTGGTCTGGCTGTTCATCTGCATCGTCCAGCTGCGGATGCGCCGTCGGCTGGAGCGCGAGGCGCCCGAGCTGCTCACCGTGAAGATGTGGGGCTACCCGTACCTGACCTGGGTCGCGATGGCCGCCGTGGCCGGCATCCTCGCCCTGATGACCACCACCGAGGGCAACCGCCAGCAGCTGTACGCGGCCGGGGTGCTGGTCGCGCTGCTGATCGGGGCCGGACTGCTCAAGCAGCGCCGGGAAGCGGCCGCCGCCCGCTAGGCCCGGCAACGGCCAGGCACGGCACAGCACAGCACAGCGCGGCACGGCACGGCACAGCGCGGCACAACAAGGGCAACGAACGGCATGCGGAAGGGCCCGGTACCTCGGTACCGGGCCCTTCCCCGTGCGTGCGTGCGTCGCGGGCCGTTACTCGAAGGACGGGCCCGCCGTACGGGTGCGCTTGATCTCGTAGAAGCCCGGGGTGGAGGCCACCAGCAGGGTGCCGTCCCACAGCCGGGCCGCGGCCTCGCCCTTCGGGGCCGGGGTGACCACCGGGCCGAAGAACGCGACCCGCTCGCCGTCCACGCCCTCGACCGCGATCACCGGGGTGCCGACGTCCTCGCCGACCAGGGTGATGCCCTCCTTGTGGGAGGCGCGCAGGGCCTCGTCGTACGCGTCGGTGTCCGCCGCGTCAGCCAGACCGGCCGGCAGGCCCGCGGCCACCAGAGCGGCCTCGATGGTCTCCCGGTTCTGCGGCAGGCCCTGGTTGTGGAAGCGCAGGCCCAGCTCGGTGTACAGCCGGCCCAGCACCTCCTCGCCGTGCTGCTGGGCGGCCGCGACGCACACCCGCACCGCGCCCCAGGCGTTGTCCAGCAGCTCGCGGTAGTTCTGCGGCAGGTCGCGGTGCTCGTTGAGCACCGACAGGCTCATCACGTGCCAGTTCACGTCGACCGGGCGCAGCTGCTGGACCTCGATCAGCCAGCGGGACGTCATCCACGCCCACGGGCAGGCCGGGTCGAACCAGAAATCGGCGGTCTTGCGCTCAGCGGCAGTCGTCACTGGGTCTCGTCCTTCGTGAGGTGTTCCGAGGCAGCGGGGCATCGCCCCAACCGGTTCCCAACACCCGCGGGAGGCCGCTGATTCCGGCCCGGACGCGGCGACCTGTGCAATGGTACCGGTCGGGAGCGGCGTGAAAGGATGCCCCCTGCGTGCGCGGCGCACACCGCACACGGAACCGCACCCCTCACACACGCACCACCGTGCGAGCCGGACAAAGGAGTACCGCCGTGCCGGGCAAGAACCTGAGCCGCGAGGAAGCGCAGCAGCGAGCCGGCGTCCTGGCCGTCGACGACTACCGGGTCCGGCTCGACCTGACCTCGGCCCCCGACCCGACGGCAGCGACCTTCCGCTCCACCACCACCGTCGCCTTCCGCTGCTCCCGACCCGGCGCCGGCACCTTCCTCGACCTGCTCGCCCCGGCCGTCCGCTCGATCACCCTCAACGGCCGCGCCCTGGACCCGGCCACCGCCTACGACGGCGCCCGGGTGCACGTCGACGGACTGGCCGCCGAGAACGTCCTCACCGTCGAGGCGGACTGCGCCTACAGCCGCACCGGCGAGGGCCTGCACCGCTTCGTCGACCCGGCCGACGGCGAGACCTACCTCTACACCCACTACGAGCCGGCCGACGCCCGCCGGGTGTTCGCGAACTTCGAACAGCCCGACCTGAAGGCCCCGTTCACCTTCACGGTGACCGCCCCGGCGGCCTGGGACGTGCGCTCCAACGCCGTGCACAGCAGCGTGACCGAGGAGGACGGCGCCCGCACCTGGGAGTTCGCGCCGACCCAGCCGATCTCCACCTACCTCACCGCCGTGGTGGCCGGCCCGTACCACGTCGTCACCGACCACTACAGCCGCGAACTCGCCGACGGCACCACCCTGGAGATCCCGCTCTCCGCGCTGTGCCGCAAGTCGCTCGCCCAGCACTTCGACGCGGAGGAGATCCTCGGCGTCACCAAGCTCGGACTCGACTTCTTCCACGAGGAGTTCGACTTCCCGTACCCCTTCGGCAAGTACGACCAGGCCTTCGTCCCCGAGTACAACATCGGCGCGATGGAGAACCCGGGCTGCGTGACCTTCAAGGAGGAGTACGTCTTCCGCTCGAAGGTCACCGACGCCGCCTACGAGGCCCGCGCGAACGTCGTGCTGCACGAGATGGCGCACATGTGGTTCGGCGACCTGGTCACCCCGCGCTGGTGGGACGACCTGTGGCTGAAGGAGTCCTTCGCCGACTTCATGGGCTCCTACGCGCTGATCGGCGCCCGCACCCGGTACTCCTCCGCCTGGGTCACCTTCGCCAACCAGCGCAAGGCCTGGGCCTACCGGCAGGACCAGTTCCCCACCACCCACCCGATCACCGCCGACATCCGCGACCTCGAGGACGCCAAGCTCAACTTCGACGGGATCACCTACGCCAAGGGCGCCTCCGTCCTCAAGCAGCTGGTCGCGTACGTCGGTTCGGAGGCCTTCTTCCAGGGCGCCCGCCTCTACTTCCAGCAGCACGCCTTCGGCAACACCGAACTGGGCGACCTGCTGGGCGTGCTGGAGGAGACCAGCGGGCGCGACCTGAAGAGCTGGGCCGCCGCCTGGCTGCAGACCGCCGGGGTCAACGCGCTCACCCCGCAGGTCACCACCGACGCCGAGGGCCGGATCACCGAACTGGCCGTGCTCCAGGACACCGCGAACGATCCTGCGGCTCCGTCGGGTGGCGTACTGCGCCCGCACCGGATCGCGGTCGGCCTGTACGACCGGGACGCCGACGGGGCCCTGGTGCGCACCGAGCGGATCGAGCTGGACGTCACCGGCGCCCGCACCGTCGTCGCCGGGGCCGTCGGCCGCCGACGCCCGGCCCTGGTGCTGCTCAACGACGAGGACCTGACCTACTGCAAGATCCGCTTCGACGACGCCTCGCTGGAGACCCTGCGCACCGGCCTCGGCGAGATCCGCGACGAGCTGGCCCGGGCGCTCGCCTGGTCCGCGGTCTGGAACCTCACCCGGGACGGCCTGATGCCGGCCCGCGACTACGTCGCCCTGGTGCTGCGCTTCGCCGGCCAGGAGGGCAACATCGGCGTGCTGCAGTCGCTGCACGCCCAGTCCAGGACCGCCGTCGACCTGTACGCCGCCCCCGAGTGGCGCGCCGAGGGCGCCCGGCAGCTCGCCGACGGCGCCCTGCGCGAGCTGCGCGACGCCGTCCCCGGCAGCGACCACCAGCTCGCCTGGGCCCGCTTCCTGGCCCAGACCGCGGGCGGCGCCGAGCACCTCGGGCTGGTCCGCGGCCTGCTGGCGGGCAGCGCCCGGATCGACGGCCTGGAGGTCGACCAGGAGCTGCGCTGGTCGCTCTGGCGGGCGCTGGCCGCCGCCGGACAGGCCGGCGACGAGGAGCTGGCCGGGGAACTGGCCGCCGACAACACCGCGGGCGGCAAGCACCAGTACACCCAGTGCCTGGCCGCCCGGCCGACCCCGGAGGCCAAGGCCGCCGCCTGGTCGGCCGTGATCGACTCGGACGAGCTGCCGAGCGCCCTGGTCGAGGCCAACAGCGCGGGCTTCGCCATCCCCGCCCAGCGCGACCTGACCGCCCTCTACGCGGCGCCGTACTTCAAGCTGCTGGAGAAGGTCTGGGCCGAGCGGACCATCGAGATCGCGATGCGGATCGTCGGCGGGTTCTTCCCGATCGCCCAGACCGACGAGCACACCCTGGCCGAGGCGGACGCCTGGCTGGACGGCCACCCGCAGGCCGCGCCGGCGCTGCGCCGGCTGGTGCTGGAGCGCCGGGACGACCTGGCCCGGGCCCTGCGGGCGCAGGCCTGCGACCGGGTCTGACACCGCCGTGAAGGGCCCGCCGACCGCGTGTCGGCGGGCCCTCGCGCGTTCCCCGGGGCCGGGAGCGGGGGCGCAGGTCAGTCCCGGCGCAGGCCGCGGTCCAGGGCGGCGATCGCACTGCCCCGGGCGTCGTCGCCGTCCAGCGACCAGACCATCACCCCGGCCAGGTCGTTCCAGCGGGCGTAGCGGGCCTTCTGGGTGAGCACCTCGGCGGTGTCGTAGCTGTAGAAGGCGGTGCCGTCGTACTTCCAGGACGCACCGTGGTCGCGGTCCAGATACACCTTTCCGGGCAGCGCATTGAGCTCCTGGTAGGAGTGGTCGGGCGCGGCGGCGGTGGCGCTCCGGTAGAGGCCGCCGCGCGTCCCGGGGGCGACGCCGGTCCAGCCGTGGCCGTAGAGCGGGGCGCCGAGGACGAGCTGCTCGGAGGGCAGGCCGCGCTCCTGGTAGTGGGTGACGGCGCTGTCCGCGCTGCGGCGGCGCGGGTCCGGGTCGGCCGGGTCGGGGTAGAGGTTGGCCTGGTGGTTCGCCGGACCCTTGCCCTCCCAGGGGCCGTGCAGGTCGTAGGCCATCAGGTTGAGCCAGTCCACCGACCGGCTCAGCTGGGGCAGTTCGAGCCGGTCGGCGACGGTCTCGTTGGCGGCGACGGCGGCGGTGAGCAGGTAGTGCCGCCCCTTCTTGCCCTCGGCCGCGCTCAGCCGGTCCAGCTGGGTGCGGAACTCCCGCATCAGCAGGGTGTAGTTGTGGCCGTCCTCGGGGCGGACCACGTTGTCGGCGTCCCCGCCGCCGCCCGGGTACTCCCAGTCGATGTCGATGCCGTCGAAGACGCCGGCGGCCGCGCCCGCGCCGCCCTCCGGGGAGTCGGCCAGGACCGGCAGGTCGCCCTTGAGGTAGAGGTCGATGCAGGAGGAGACGAACTTCTTGCGGGAGGCGTCGGTGGCGGCCGCGTCCGAGAAGTACTTGGACCAGCTCCAGCCGCCCAGCGAGATGACGGTGCGCAGCTGCGGGTTCTTCGCCTTGAGCTTGCGCAGCTGGTTGAAGTGGCCCTTGAGCCGCTGGTCCGGGGTGTCGGCCACGCCGTCGACGGACTCGGCGGCGGAGAAGGAGCGCTGGTAGTCGTCGCGGGCGTCGCCCTGGCCGGCGTCGTCGCTCGCGAAGCAGGTGCCGTCAGCGGAGACGTTGCCGAAGGCGTAGTTGACCACGGTCAGCTTGGCGGCCTGGCCGGAGTCCTGGACCCGCTTGGCGGAGCTGTCGGCGCCCCACTGGGTGAAGTAGCCGACCCGCTGGCCCTTCAGCCTGGGCCCGTGCCCGGGCCGGCCGTCGGCGGCGTGGGCGGTGGCGGGGGCCGCGAGCAGCACGGCGACGGTGGCGGCGGCGAGCAGGGCTGAGGTGCGAGTGGGCATACCGGGCCTGTTCTCTGAAGCGGCGTCAAATGGTCTGGACCAGATGGCACAGAGGTTTAGTCCATGGGCCCGGGTGCGCACAAGGGGGCATCCGGGTCCGGCGCGGCATGCAAAAGGGGGCCGGACCGCGCAGTGCGGTCCGGCCCCCTCTCAGGGCGCTGGAACTCAGCCGATCAGCGAGCGCAGCACGTACTGCAGGATGCCGCCGTTGCGGTAGTAGTCCGCCTCACCGGGGGTGTCGATGCGGACGACCGCGTCGAACTCCTTGTCACCGGCCTTGACCTTGACGGTCTTGGGGGTGCGGCCCTCGTTGAGCTCGGTCACACCGGTGAAGGAGAAGGTCTCCTCGCCGGTCAGACCGAGGGACTCGGCGTTCTCGCCCTCCGGGAACTGCAGCGGCAGGACGCCCATGCCGATCAGGTTCGAGCGGTGGATGCGCTCGTAGGACTCGGCGATGACGGCCTTGACGCCGAGCAGCGCGGTGCCCTTGGCGGCCCAGTCGCGGGACGAGCCGGAACCGTACTCCTTGCCCGCCAGGACGACCAGCGGGACACCGGCGGCCTGGTAGTTCTGCGAGGCGTCGTAGATGAACGACACCGGGGCGTCGGCCTGGGTGAAGTCGCGGGTGTAGCCGCCCTCGGTGCCCGGCGCGATCTGGTTGCGCAGGCGGATGTTGGCGAAGGTGCCGCGGATCATGACCTCGTGGTTGCCACGGCGCGAGCCGTAGGAGTTGAAGTCACGCTTCTCGACGCCGTTGGCGGTCAGGTACTGCGCCGCCGGGGTGCCCGGCTTGATGTTGCCGGCCGGGGAGATGTGGTCGGTGGTGACCGAGTCGCCCAGCTTGGCCAGGACGCGGGCGCCGGCGATGTCGGTCACCGGGCTCGGGGTCTTGGCCATGCCCTCGAAGTACGGGGGCTTGCGGACGTAGGTGGACTCGGCGTCCCACTCGAAGGTGTTGCCGGTCGGGACCGGGAGCGACTGCCAGCGGTGGTCGCCGGCGAAGACGTCCTGGTAGCCCTTGTCGAACATCGCCTCGTCGATGGAGCCGGCGACGGTGTCGGCGACCTCCTGCTCGGTCGGCCAGATGTCGGCGAGGAAGACGTCGTTGCCGTCGGCGTCCTGGCCCAGGGCGTCCCTGGTGATGTCGATGTTCATGTTGCCGGCGAGGGCGTAGGCGACCACCAGCGGCGGGGAGGCCAGGTAGTTCATCTTGACGTCCGGGTTGATCCGGCCCTCGAAGTTGCGGTTGCCGGAGAGCACCGAGACGACCGCGAGGTCGGACTCGTTGACGGCGGCCGAGACCTCCTCGGGCAGCGGGCCCGAGTTGCCGATGCAGGTGACGCAGCCGTAGCCGACCAGGTTGAAGCCCAGCTTCTCCATGTACGGGAGCAGGCCGGCCTTCTCGTAGTAGTCCATGACGACCTTGGAGCCGGGCGCCAGGGTGGTCTTGACCCAGGGCTTGACGCGCAGGCCCTTCTCCACGGCCTTCTTCGCCAGCAGGGCGGCGCCCAGCATGACGGAGGGGTTGGAGGTGTTGGTGCAGGAGGTGATCGAGGCGATCACGACCGCGCCGTTGTCGATCTCGTAGGTCGAGCCGTCGGGGGCGGTGACGGCGGTCGGCTTCGAGGCCTCGGCGGAGTAGGCCGGCAGCGCCTCGGCGAAGCGCTCGGCGGCCTCCGCCAGGATCACGCGGTCCTGCGGGCGCTTCGGGCCGGAGATCGACGGGACGACGGTGGAGACGTCCAGCTCCAGGTACTCGGAGTAGACCGGCTCGACCGACGGGTCGTGCCAGAGGCCCTGCTCCTTGGCGTAGGCCTCGACCAGGGCGAGCTGCTGCTCGTCGCGGCCGGTCAGACGCAGGTAGTTGATGGTCTCGGCGTCGATCGGGAAGATCGCGCAGGTCGAACCGAACTCCGGCGACATGTTGCCGATGGTGGCGCGGTTGGCCAGCGGGATGGAGCCGATGCCGTCGCCGTAGAACTCGACGAACTTGCCGACCACACCGTGCTTGCGCAGCATCTCGGTGATGGTGAGCACCAGGTCGGTGGCGGTGGTGCCGGCCGGCAGCTCGCCGGTCAGCTTGAAGCCGACGACGCGCGGGATCAGCATGGAGACCGGCTGGCCGAGCATCGCGGCCTCGGCCTCGATGCCGCCGACGCCCCAGCCCAGCACGCCCAGGCCGTTGACCATGGTGGTGTGCGAGTCGGTGCCGACGCAGGTGTCGGGGTAGGCCTGGCCGCCCCGGACCATGACGGTGCGGGCCAGGTGCTCGATGTTCACCTGGTGGACGATGCCGGTGCCCGGCGGGACGACCTTGAACTCGTCGAAGGCGGTCTGGCCCCAGCGCAGGAACTGGTAGCGCTCCTTGTTGCGGCCGTACTCGATCTCGACGTTCTGGGTGAACGCGTCCTTGGTGCCGAACTTGTCGGCGATGACCGAGTGGTCGATGACCAGCTCGGCCGGGGCCAGCGGGTTGATCTTGGCCGGGTCGCCGCCCAGCTCCTTGACGGCCTCGCGCATGGTGGCCAGGTCGACCACGCAGGGCACGCCGGTGAAGTCCTGCATGATCACGCGCGCGGGCGTGAACTGGATCTCCTGGCTCGGCTGGGCGTTCTCGTCCCAGTTGCCGAGGGCGCGGATGTGGTCGGCGGTGATGTTGGCGCCGTCCTCCGTGCGGAGCAGGTTCTCCAGCAGCACCTTGAGGCTGTAGGGCAGCCGCTCGGAACCCTCGACGGCGGAGAGCTTGAAGATCTCGTACGACTCGTCGCCCACCTGCAGCGAGCTGCGGGCGTCGAAGCTGTTCGCGGACACGACTGACTCCTTCTGGGTGCTTCGTGCTACATCCGGCAGCCACGCGGTGGTAAGGTCAGCCTTACTTAGGCTTGCCTTGCCGCATCACCGGCGAGGCCTCTCGGCAAGTATCTTGATGTCGAGATATATCGTAAGGGGCAGTTATCTCGATGTCGAGATAAACCATAGTGCATGCGGCCGCCAGCACCACCGCAGGCATGCCCCGGCGGGCGGCGACGCAGGTCAGCGGCCGTCCGGACCGCGACGCTTGCGCTCCAGCCGGATCAGCCAGACCGCTCCCGCCACGATCGCCGCGGCCAGCAACAGCACCACCACGAGCTCACCGCCCGAACCGCCGGTCGGCGCCGGGGCGATGTCGGCCAGCAGGGCCGTCGTCCTCATACCTTCACCTCCTTTCGTCCGCTCCGCACCTGCTCCGGTCCCGGCGCCGGGCCGCGCTCCGCGCCCAGACCGAGCACCAGCGTCAGCAGCACCGGGAACTCCAGATACGCGTGGTAACTGGCCAGCGCCGCGTACACCGAGCGGCCCTGGGCGTAATCCACGGCGAACAACAGGGCCAGCAGCGCCCCCGCGCCCGCACCCAGCGCCCAGGCCCGCCCGCCCCGCAGGCCCGGCACCCGGGCCTCGAAGCACTCCGCAGCCTCCGGCGCGTACCGGGGCAGGAACCACACCCAGACCACGTAGTGCATCGTCTGCAGGAACGCGAACACCGCCAGGAAGCGCAGCCCCACCTGCGGCGTCAACCAGCCCGGCGGGGTGTAGACCGCCGCCAGCCGGTCCGTCCAGCCCCCGGGGCGCTGGGACAGCAACCCGTCCAGCAACCCGCTCAACAGCAGCCCCGGCACCACCAGCACCCAGACGGACTGGAGCACCAGGAACGCCGCGCGCCCCCGGGCCAGCCTGCGCGACCACTCCACCAGGAACAGCAGCGGCACCACGTTGTGCAGGTGCGCCAGCACCACGAAGTGGTACGCCGGGAACGCCAGCGACGCCGCGCCCGCCCCCACCAGCCCCACCCCGGCCGCCGCCAGCAGCCACGGCCGACCGCGCAGCCCGTACCAGCAGGCCGCCGCCAGCAGACCGTACGCCAGCAGGATCTCCGCCGACTGGGACCACCGCGACGCCGGCAGCAGCCGGCACACCACGATCCCGGTCACCAGCGCCACCAGCAGCCGCAGCAGCGGACCGGACAGCACCGCGGCGAACCGCCCCGCCACGTAACGCAGCTCCAGCACGTTGTGCAGCAGCCCGAAGGCGGCCAGGCCCAGCACCGCCAGACCGGTCGGCGCACGCAGCGCCAGCACCAGCGCCAGCGCCGCCGACAACGCGAACCCCGCGAACGGCACCCCGCCCAGCCGGGCGCCCGGACCGGGCGCCGGCCACGGCCCCGCCCCGGCACCCGCCCCGATCCCCGCGCTCGCCATGCTCCCCCTCCCCGTGGCACGATCCCCGCCGTGCGCTACCCGGTGGCCCTCGCCCTCACCCTGCTGACCGAGACGCCCGTCTACACCGCCGCCCTCGTCCGGATCGGACACGTGCGCCCCGGCCGGGCCGTCGCGGCCGGCGTGCTCGTCAACCTGGTGACGCACCCGCTGCTCTGGTGGACCCTCCGGCACTGGACCGACGGGCCCGCCGCAGCGTACTGGAGCTGCTTCGCGCTCAGCGAGACCGCGGTCTGCGCCGTCGAGGCACTGCTGCTGTGCCCGGCCGCCGGACTGCGCCCGCGCGACCCGCTGCCCTGGATCGCCTCCGGCACCGCCAACGCCACCTCACTACTGGCCGGACTGCTGGCCGGTCCGTTGCTCAGTCCGTTGCTCAGTCCGTTGCTCAGTCCGTTGCTCAGTCCGTTGCTCGGAAGGTGAAACCCGTGCCGGCGACGCCGTAACGCGGACGCCGGGCTCACGCGTCCAGTCGGGCGCAGGGGGCGGTAACGCCCGCACACGGGGCGGGAGCGCCCGCACACGGGGCACGAGGGGACAGCGGTGATCGGGAAGAACCGACGGGCCGAGGAGAGGGCGGAGTTCGAGGGCTTCGCGCACAGCCGGGGGCAACGGCTCTTCCGCACCGCGCTGCTGCTGTGCGGCGACTGGCACCTCGCCGAGGACCTCACCCAGGTGACGCTCGCCAAGCTCTACGCCTCCTGGCCCAAGGTCCGCCGGGCCGACAACCAGGACGCCTACGCCCGCAGCACCCTGGTGCGCAGCTACCTCTCCCACCGGCGGCTGCGCCGCAACGGCGAACGACCCGCCCTCGGCGAACTGCCCGAAGGCATCGCGCCCGGCGACGATCCGGCCCTGCGGATCACCCTGCTCAACGCGCTCGCCGAACTGTCGCCCCGGGACCGCGCGGTACTCGTCCTGCGCTACTGGGAGGACCGCAGCGTCGAGGAGAGCGCCGCCGAACTGGGCGTCAGCGCGGGCGCGGTGCGCGCCCAGTCGCTGCGCGCCCTCAAGCGGCTGCGCGCGGTGCTCGGGCCGCAGGCCGCCGAACAACTCGTCTGACCCCCGTCGGAAAGGAACCCGACCATGAATGAACCGGACGCGGACGGCGGAAAGCTGTCCGACGCCTTCGAACGGGCGGTCGGCGGCCTCGGCCCCGACCTCGGCCCGCTGATCGCCGCCGGCGCCCGGCAGGGCCGCTCGATCCGCCGCCGGCGCCGGCTGACCATCGCCGGCGCCGTCACCGCGGTGGCCGCACTCGCCGTCGGCGGCACCGTCGCACTACGGACGGACCACGGCACCCCGGCCGCGGCCGGGGCGGCCACCGCCTCCTCCCCGGCTTCCCAGGGCCCGACCGCCTCCCCCTCCGCACCGACCCCGAGCCGGCGCTTCCCCCAGCCGCTCCAGTACTCGGACGAGACCACCGAGAAGCCCCTGCCAGGCAGCGGCCCCCACACCGGCAAGGTGGTCCTGACCGGCCGCGCCGCGCTGGCCGCCCTGACCCGGGCGCTGCCCCCCGGCGGACGGACCTCGGGCTACGCCGGCCACTCCTCGCTGATCAAGTCCAACGCCGCGGACCCCGGAAGCGCCCTGGTCATGGCCACCACGCTCTACGACGACGGCGCCGGCCCGGCCGACGTCCGGATCATGATCGAGGGCGGCCTCGGCGACCACCTCCGGACCGGCGGCCACCCCGACCAGGACGACCTGCTGAGCTGCGCCGTGGTCAACCGCGGCGGCCAGTTCCGCTACTGCTCCGACAGCGTGCTCCCGGACGGCGGCCGACTGCTGCTCACCGAACGGACGGTGGGAGGCGTCCTCTCCCGCGAGGCCAGCCTGCTGCGCCCCGACCAGGCCAGGGTGACGGTCAGCGCCATCAACACGGCTCCGGTCGCCGGCTACGCCAAGGTCCAGGTGGTCCGGGACGGGCTGCCGCTCAGCCTCGACCAGCTGAAGGCCGCCGCGATGTCCCCCGAGCTGAAGGAGTGGATCACCCCCGAGGAGGCGGAACAGGCCGAGCGGACGATCCGGCCGTTCCACGACGACTCACCGGGAAACACCCCGTCCGCCACGACCACCCCGTCCGCCCCGGCCACCCCGCCGCCCGGCTCCACCAGGTGAGGACCGGCCGGGTACGGTGGCCGCTGTGGTGACGGGCTGAGGGGGCCGACGATGATCGTGGTGGACGCGTCCGCGCTGGTACTGGCGCTCGCCGACCGGGGACCGCGCGGGGACCGCGCCCGGGCCGAACTCGCCGCCGACGACGACTGGACGGCCCCCGAGCACCTGGTGATCGAGGTGATGCAGTCGCTGCGCGGCCTCCACCTGGCCAAGGAGCTGACCGCCCAGCGGGTCGCCGAACTCACCGTCGAGCTGGCCGCGGTGACCTTCCGCAAGGTCGAGGTGGCACCGCTGCTCGGCCGGATCTGGGAGCTCAAGGACAACCTGACCCCGGACGACGCCGCGTACGTCGCCGTCGCCGAGCGTTACGGGGCGCCGCTGGTCACCGGCGACCTGCGGCTGATGCGGGCCAGCGGGCCGCGCTGCGAGATCCGCGGGATCCCGCGCGACTGAGTGTCCACCTGCGGCCGACGGCGTTGAGCAGGACGACCGTCGCCCCGCCCGTGGAAGGCCCGCACCGATGCCCGCTCCGTTCGCCGCCGCCCTGCTGCCGCTGGCCCTGCTCGTCCCCGCCGCCTCGCCGGTCTCCGTCCAGGAGGCCGCCTTCGACCCGGCGACGGCCTTCGTCCCGCCGACCGCGATCAGCTACGCCGACGACCTGGTGCCGTACGGCTCGCACGCCCGGATCGTCACCGACCGCTCGGAGCCCGGGCGTACGGTACTCACCCTGACGGTGGCCGGGCTCGCCCCCGACCACGAGTTCCCGGCACACCTGCACACCGGCGACTGCGGGGCCGACCCGGCCGCCTCCGGGCCGCACTACCAGGACGTGGTCGACCCGGTGCAGCCGTCCACCGACCCGGCCTACGCCAACGACCGCAACGAACTGCGGCTGGTGCTGCGCACCGACGGGCAGGGCCGGGGCACCGCCACGGCAGTCGTCGACTGGCAGCCGCGGCCCGGCGAGGCCCGCTCCCTGGTGCTGCACGCGGGCACCCCGGCCGGTCCGCACGCGGCGGGCGACCGGGTGGGCTGCGTCAAGCTGGCGCGTTAGCCCGTCCGGTCGCCCGGCCGTCCGGCCGCCCTCGGGAGGCGGCACGGTGGCCCGCGTCAGGAACCGAGGGTGGCGACCAGGACCGCCTTGATGGTGTGCAGCCGGTTCTCCGCCTGGTCGAACACGATGGAGTGCGCCGACTCGAACAGCTCGTCGGTGCACTCCAGTTCGGTCATGCCGGTCGCCTCGTGCATCTGCCGCCCGACCACCGTGCCGAGGTCGTGGAAGGCCGGCAGGCAGTGCAGGAACTTCACGTCCGGGTTGCCGGTGGCCCGGACGGTGTCCATGGACACCTGGTACGGCTTGAGCAGCGCGATCCGCTCGGCCCACACCTCCTTGGGCTCGCCCATCGAGACCCAGACGTCGGTGTAGAGGAAATCGGCGCCGGCCACGCCCTGGGCCACGTCCTCGGTGAGGGTGATCCGGGCGCCGGTGCTCTCGGCCAGCTCCTGCGCCGCCTTCCGCACCTCCTGGGCCGGCCAGAGGGCCTGCGGGGCGACGATCCGGATGTCCATGCCGAGCAGTGCGCCGGTGACCAGCAGCGAGTTGCCCATGTTGGAGCGGGCGTCGCCGAGGTAGGCGAGGGCGACGTCGGTCAGCGGCTTGGTGCTGTGCTCGGTCATCGTGAGCACGTCCGCCAGCATCTGGGTGGGGTGCCACTCGTCGGTCAGGCCGTTCCAGACCGGGACGCCGGCGTACTCGGCCAGCTCCTCGACGATCTCCTGGCCGTGGCCGCGGTACTCGATGCCGTCGAACATCCGGCCGAGCACCCGGGCGGTGTCCTTCACCGACTCCTTGTGGCCGATCTGCGAGCCGGACGGGTCCAGGTAGGTGGTGAGGGCACCCTGGTCGTGGGCCGCGACCTCGAAGGCGCAGCGGGTCCGGGTGGAGGTCTTCTCGAAGATCAGCGCGATGTTCTTGCCGCGCAGCCGGGGCTGCTCGGTGCCCGCGTACTTGGCCGCCTTGAGCCCGGCCGCGAGGTCCACCAGGAAGCGGAACTCCTGGGGCGTGAAGTCGAGCTCCTTGAGGAAGTGCCTGTTCCGGAGGTTGAAGGCCATGCCGGGCTCCTGGGGTGACGGTACTGGTGGTATGTGCGGTACTTGCCGGAAAGCGGCAAGTGTATACGACGATCGGAATTTCTATACAGAGTGCCAGTGGCGAAGGGGGATCCCCCAGCGGGACCCCCCCTTCCTCACCCGCACCCGGCGGCGTTCGTCACCCGCGCCCGCCGGGGCGGGCCGGGTGGTCACAGGCGCGGGTCGACCGGCTCCGACTCCAGCGCGAGCACCGCGAACACCGGCTCGTGCACCCGCCACAGCGGCTCCCCCGCCGCCAGCCGGTCCAGCGCCTCCAGGCCCAGCGCGTACTCGCGCAGCGCCAGCGAACGCTTGTGGCCCAGCGAACGCATCCGCAGCCGCTCCAGGTGCTCGGTGTAGTCCGGGCCGTAGACGATCCGCAGGTACTCCCGGCCGCGGACCTTCACCCCCGGCTGCACCAGGCCACCCGGACGGCCCTCGCCGCGCGCCGTCCGCACCACCGAGGCCAGTGGCTTGACCACCATGCCCTCGCCGCCCGCCTCCGTCAGGTCCTCCCACCAGGCGGTCGCGGCGCCCACCGAGGCCTCGTCCTCGACGTCCACCAGGACCCGTCCGGTGCGGTGCAGCACGGGGGCCGCCGGGTCGTCGGCCTCCACCAGGCGGTCGATCCTGGCCAGGTGCTCGTCGTGCGGGCGCACCGCGAGGTTCGCCCCCTCGGCGGCCAGCAGCTGGAACGGTGCGAGCCGGATGCCCGACAGCCCCTCCGTCGGCCAGCAGTAGCGCCGGTACGCCTCGGTGAACGCCCGCGCGTCGGCGACGCGGCGGCGCTGGCGGGAGGTCAGCTCTCCGAGCTCCAGCCCGCGCGCGGCCGCCTGCTCCAGTGCGGACAGCACCTCCGGCAGGGCGGCGCCGGCCGCCGCGCCGACCGCGGCGTACTGGCGGCGCAGCAGCTCCACCGCCTTCAGCGACCACGGCATGAACTCGGCGTCCAGCAGCAGCCAGTCGGTACCCAACTCATCGAACAGGCCGGCCTGTTCGGCCGCGGACCGGACCCTGCCGAGCACCGCGGCGGTCAGCTCCTCGTCGTCCAGGAAGGCCCGTCCGGTCCGGGTCCAGATCGCACCCGGGCCCGCGAGCCCGAAGCGCCGCTCCAACGCGGTGCCGTCGCGGGCCACCAGCAGCACCGCGCGCGAGCCCATGTGCTTCTCCTCGCACACCAGGTGCCGCACGCCGTCCGCGCGGTAGGCGAAGAAGGCCTCCTCCGGATGCTCCAGATACCCCTCCCGGCGGGACGTCGGGCTCGGCGCCATCGTCGGCGGCAGGTAGGCGAGCAGCCGCGGGTCCAGCGCGAAGCGGCTCATCACCTCCAGCGCGGCCGTCGCGTTCTCCTCCCGGACGGCGACCCGCCCGAGCAGACCGGTCTCCACCGTCCGGCGCCCGGCCACGTCCGCGAGGTCCAGCGGACGGCCCTCGCGGGCCCCCGGCGCGTCGGTGATCAGCGGACGCACCGGGGCGTACCACTCCCGCTCCGCCTCGACGCTCACCAGCTCGCGCTCCGGGTAGCGCAGCGCGGTCAGACTGCCGCCGAACACGCATCCGGTGTCCAGGCAGATGGTGTTGTTGACGAAGCTCGCGCTCGGCACCGGGGTGTGGCCGTAGACCACCAGCGCCCGGCCGCGGTACTCCTCCGCCCACGGGTAGCGCACCGGCAGGCCGTACTCGTCGGTCTCGCCGGTGGTCTCCCCGTAGAGCGCGTGCGAGCGCACCCGGCCGGAGTTGCGGCCGTGGTACCGCTCCGGCAGACCGGCGTGGCAGACCACCAGGGCGCCGCCGTCCAGCAGGTAGTGGCTGACCAGGCCGCGCACGAAGGCGCGCACCTCGGCCCTGAACTCCTCTGGCTCCCCGGCCAGTTGGTCCAGCGACTCCTGGAGGCCGTGCGAGACCGTGACCTTCTTGCCGTCCATCGCCCGGCCGAGCTTGTTCTCGTGGTTGCCCGGCACGCAGATCGCGTGGCCGGCCGCCACCATGCCCATCACCAGGCGCAGCACGCCCGGGGTGTCCGGGCCGCGGTCGACCAGGTCGCCGACGAACACGGCGGTACGGCCCGCGGGGTGGACGGCGTCCACCGGGCGGCCCTCGGCGTCCCGGGCGAGGGAGTAGCCGAGCCGGGTCAGCAGCGTCTCCAGCTCGGAACGGCAGCCGTGGATGTCACCGACGATGTCGAACGGGCCGGAGAGGTGGCGCAGGTCGTTGTAGCGCTTCTCCAGCTCGATCCCGGCCGCCGCCACCTCCGCCTCGCCGCGCAGCACGTGCACCTTGCGGAAGCCCTCGCGCTCCAGGCCCTTGAGCGACCGGCGCAGTTCGCGGTGCTGGCGAGGCACGACGTGGGCGGGCAACTGGCGGTCCGGGCGGGAACGGTTGCGCTCGGCGCACACGCCCGGCGGGACGTCCAGCACGATCGCGATCGGCAGCACGTCGTGGGCACGGGCGATCGCCACCAACTGGCGGCGGGCCTCCGGCTGGACGTTGGTGGCATCCACCACGGTGAGGCGGCCGGCCGCGAGGCGCTTGCCGACGATGTGGTGCAGGAGGTCGAAGGCCTCGGCGGACGCCGACTGGTCGTTCTCGTCGTCGGCCACCAGGCCGCGGCAGAAGTCGGAGGAGACCACCTGGGTGGGCAGGAAGTGGCGGCGGGCGAAGGTGGACTTGCCCGCGCCGCTGGTGCCGATCAGGACGACCAGGGAGACGTCGGTGACCGGGAGACGGCGGGGGGCGGGTGTGCTCCCGGGCTGGGCCGGGGCGGGGTCGCGGGTCGCGTCGTGGGTCATCGGGTCGTGCCTCCCTCGGGTGGGGTGGTGGTCTCGGGCGTCGTGTCGGGGTTGGTGCCGGTGCTGGTGCGGGGGCCGGGGTTGGTGCCGGCGCTGGTGCGGGGGCCGGGGTTGGTGCCGGCGCTGGTGCGGGGGCCGGGGTTGGTGCCGGCGCTGGTGCGGGGGCCGGGGTTGGTGCCGGCGCTGGTGCGGGGGCCGGGGTTGGTGCCGGGGTCGATGCGGAACAGGGCGAGCTGGGTCGGCGGGCCGACCTCCGGGTCCTCCGGCCCGACCGGGCGCAGCTCCACCGTGTAGCCGTACCCCGCCGCGACCTTCTCCGCCCAGGCGCCGAACTCCGCGCGGGACCACTCGAAACGGTGGTCGGCGTGCCGGGCGCCGCCCGCCGGCAGGGTCTCCCAGCGGACGTTGTACTCGACGTTGGGCGTGGTGACCACCACGGCCTTCGGCCGGGCCGCGCCGAACACCGCGTACTCCAGCGCGGGCAGCCGCGGCAGGTCCAGGTGCTCGATCACCTCGCACAGCACCGCCGCGTCGTAGCCCTTCAGCCGGGCGTCGGTGTACGTCAGCGCACCCTGCGCCAGCGTCACCCGGGCCGCCTGCCGCTCGGGCAACCGCTCCAGGCGCAGCTTGCGGTTCGCCGCCTGGAGCGCCCGTGCCGACACGTCCACGCCGAGGATGCCGGTGAACCGGGCGTCCTTCAGCAGCTCGCCGATCAACTCGCCCTGGCCGCAGCCGAGGTCGGCGACCCGGGTCGCGCCGGTGTCACGCAGGGCGGTGAGGATCGCGGCGCGGCGCTGCTCGGCGAGGGACGGCGGGCGGGGCTCGGCGTGCTCGGTGGTGTCGACGGTCTCCTCGTCCGGCCGGTCGTCGACCGCGTTGTCGATCTCCTCCACCTCGCGGTCGTCCGCCTCCGCCAGCCGGGCCAGCTCCAGGCGCTCCATCGCGGCCCGGGTCAGCGACCAGCGGCGGGACAGGTAGCGCCGGACGATCAGGGCGCGCTCGGGGTGGGCCGCCAGCCAGCCCTCACCGGCGGCGAGCAGCTTGTCCACCTCGTCCGGGGCCACCCAGTAGTGCTTCGCACCGTCCAGCACCGGCAGCAGGACGTACAGCTGCTGCAGCGCGTCGGCCAGCCGCACCGTCTCGGAGGCGAGCACCACCCGCACGTAACGGGACTCGCCCCACTCCGGGAACGCCTCGTCCAGCGGGACCGCCGACGCCTCCACCCGCCAGCCCAGCGGCTCGAACAGTCGGGCCACCGTGGCCGGGCCACCGCCCTCGCCCGCACCGTTCGCGGGCACCGCCGGCAGCTCGATCCGCAACGGGCGGAGCAGCCCCGGCAGTTCCGGGCGGGCCGGGCAGTCGCCCTTCATCGCGGACCGGAACACCGTCCGCATCGCCACCGCGAGCAGCGAGGACGCGGCGTACGGGCGGTCGTTGACGTACTGCGAGAGCGCGAAGTCGGGCGAACCGCCCCGCCCCCGGCCGTTGCCCCGGCCCTTGCGGACCAGGGCGATCGGGTCGATGTCCAGCAGCAGCGCCGCCGTGCAGACCTCGTCCCCCGCCGCGGGGTAGAAGACGTGGGCCTCACCGTGGGACGTCGTGAACCGCTGGACCTTGCCGGGGTGCTTGTGCAGCAGGAACCCGAGATCCGTCGCCGGGCTCTCGGCGCTGCCGGTAGTGGAAATCGACATGAACACCCGGCCGAGTATCGCCCAGCGAGAGGCGTCCGGGCACCGCAATTTCCGGCCCGGTGGGCGGCCGGCCTGCGGGTCCGTCCGCCGCGTCCGGACCCTGGGCGTGTTCGGCAGCGGAGCCCCGCATTGGTTAACGTGCACCGTGTGACTGCTGAATCCACCTCGCTCGAATCCACTTCCCCGGCGAACGGCGCCGTGGCCGCCGGTCTGGCCACCATCGCCGCCGACGGCACCGTCCTCGACACCTGGTACCCCGCCCCCGCGCTGGCCGCCGAGCCCGGCCCGGCCGGCACCGTGCGTCTGACCGCCGAGCAGGCCGAGGCCGAGCTCGGCGCCGGCGCGGCCGACGCCCTGGGCGCCGACGCCCGCCGCGGCGTCGAGGTGGTCGCCGTGCGCACCACCATCGCCTCGCTGGACGAGAAGCCGCTCGACACCCACGACCTGTACCTGCGCCTGCACCTGCTCAGCCACCGCCTGGTCCAGCCGCACGGCCAGAACCTGGACGGCATCTTCGGACTGCTCGCCAACGTCGCGTGGACCAGCATCGGCCCCGTCCCGGTGGACAAGGTCGAGCAGGCCCGCCTCGCCGTCCGCGCCCAGGGCGGCCAGCTGGCCGTCTACGGGATCGACAAGTTCCCGCGGATGACCGACTACGTCGCCCCGACCGGCGTGCGCATCGCCCACGCCGACCGCGTCCGACTCGGCGCGCACCTCGCGGCCGGCACCACCGTGATGCACGAGGGCTTCGTCAACTTCAACGCCGGCACCCTCGGCACCTCGATGGTCGAGGGCCGGATCAGCGCGGGCGTCGTCGTCGGCGACCACAGCGACATCGGCGGCGGCGCCTCGATCATGGGCACCCTCTCCGGCGGCGGCAAGCAGGTCGTCTCCGTCGGCGAGCGCTGCCTGCTCGGCGCCAACGCCGGCATCGGCATCTCGCTCGGCAACGACTGCGTCGTCGAGGCCGGCCTGTACGTCACCGCCGGCACCCGGGTCACCACTCCGGCCGGCAGCGTGGCCAAGGCCGTCGAGCTGTCCGGCCAGGACAACCTGCTGTTCCGCCGCAACTCGCAGACCGGCGCGGTCGAGGTCATCGCCCGCTCCGGCTCCTGGGGCGGCCTGAACGCGGACCTGCACGCCCACAACTGACCTCCGGGCCAAGGCCCTTGGGCTGGCGGCCGGTCGAGGCCGGGTGCGGCCCGTTGCGGCCCGTCGAGGCCGCAGGGACGACGGGGGCCACAGGGACGACAGGGGCCCGGCGCGCATGTGCGCCGGGCCCCTGTCCGTAGGCAGGCGGTGCCTCAGCGACTCCGCAGGACGACGAGCTGCCGGGTGGCCCTGGTCATCGCCACGTAGCGGTCGACCGCCCCCTCCACGCCCTCGCCGAACGCCTCCGGATCGACCAGCACGACCAGGTCGAACTCCAGGCCCTTGGCCAGCTCCGGGGTCAGTGAACGGACCCGCGGCCGCTCCCGGAAGCCCTGATCGCCGATGACGCAGGCGACACCCTCGTCGTGCTCGGCGAGCCAGCCGTCCACGACCGCCGCCAGCTCCGCCACCGAACCGTGCCGGACCGGAATGCCGCTGCTACGTACCGAGGTCGGCACGTTGGCGTCCGGCAGCGCCGCCCGGATGGCCGGCTCGGCCTCCGCCATCACCTCCTCCGGGGTCCGGTAGTTGACGCTCAGCGAGGCCATGGCGGTGCGGTCGAAGCCGGCCCGGTCGAGCCGCTCCTGCCACGACTCGGCGAAGCCGTGCCTGGCCTGGGCGCGGTCCCCGACGATGGTGAAGCTCCGGGACGGACAGCGCAGCAGCAGCATCTGCCACTGCGCGTCGGTCAGTTCCTGGGCCTCGTCCACCACGATGTGGGCGAACGGGCCGGCCAGCGGCTCCGCGTCAGCGCCGTCCAGCGCGTCCTCGTCGACCAGGGTGTCCTGGAGGTCCCGGCCGCGGAGCATCGTCACCACGCCCTCCCCGTCGTCGTCGGCCTGGATCAGGTCGCCGATCACCTCCGCCATCCGCTCGCGCTCGGCGGCCACCGACGCCCGATGGCGCTGACGGCGCAGCGTCGCCCCGCGGTCCCCCAGCCGCTGCCGGGCCGCGTCCAGCAGCGGCAGGTCGGAGACCGTCCAGGCCTGCGGGGCGTGCTTGCGCTGGAGCGCGCGGACCTCCTCCGGGGCCAGGTGCGGCGCGCACATCCGCAGGTAGGCGGGCACCGACCAGAGGTCGCCGACCAGGTCGGTCGGCTCCAGCAACGGCCAGGCCCGGTTGAGCGTCTCGACCAGCTCGCGGTCCTGCCGCAGCGAGCGCCGGAACAGCTCGAGCGGGACCTCCTCCTCGCCCGGCTCCAGCTTGTCCAGCAGGATCGCGGCCAGCTCGTCCCAGATCTGCTCGCGCGCCTCGTTGTGCGGGGTGCCCGGGTCCGGCGCGTCGAAGGCCTCGGACCAGTCCCCGGCGCCCACCCAGAGGTCCGCCCAGGGGGTGCTGACCAGCAGCCCCTCGGTCGGCGGCTCCTCGTAGAACCGGACGGCCTTCTCGATCGCCCGCACCAGCTCCACCGAGGACTTCAGCCGCGCCACCTCCGGATCGGCCTCCTCCACCGCCGCCGCGCCCTCGGGCACCAAGTCCCGCAGGGTGCAGGTGCGCACCCCCTCCTCGCCGAGGCTGGGCAGGACGTCGGCGACGTAGTTCAGGTACGGCTGGTGCGGGCCCACGAACAGCACACCGCCGCGCCGGTGGCCGAGCCGGGGATCGGAGTACAGCAGGTAGGCGGAGCGGTGCAGGGCGACCACGGTCTTGCCGGTGCCGGGACCGCCGTCGACCACCAGGGCACCGCGCGAGCCGGCCCGGATGATCGCGTCCTGGTCGGCCTGGATGGTGGCGAGCACGTCCCGCATCCGGGCCGAGCGGTTGCCGCCCAGGCTGGCGATGAACGCCGACTGGTCGTCCAGCGCGGCGTGCCCGGCCAGGCCCTCGGTGGTGAACACCTCGTCCCAGTAGTCGGTGATCCAGCCACGGGTCCAGCGGTAGCGGCGGCGGCTCGCCAGGCCCATCGGATCACCGTGGGTCGCCGCGAAGAACGGCTCGGCGGCGGGCGAACGCCAGTCGACCAGCAGCCGCCGGCCCTCGCTGTCGGTCAGCCCGAACCGGCCCACGTACAGCGGCTCACCGTCCTCCGCGGTCACGATCCGCCCGAGGCAGAGGTCCAGGCCGTAACGGCGCAGGGCGCGCAACCGGCCGCTCAGCCGGTGCACCTCGATGTCCCGGTCCATCGCCGCCTGCCCGGCCCCACCCGGGGCGCGGCGCACGGTGTCGAGCTGCTCGGAGAGTTCGGCGATCGCCCGCTCCAGGCTCTCCGCGATCGCCACGAAGTGCCGCTCGTCGGCCGCGACGAGCGCGGGGTCGGCCTTGGCGGACAGCCGCTCGGGGAGGTCGAAAGCGCTGGTGGTCAGGGGGGTCATGGCATCAGCTCCGATCTGAGGCCTGCGATTGTGCGCCACCACGGGGGCCTTGCCGCAAGGCCCCCGGTGCGTTATACGTTGAGAGTGGCAAGGGGTGGGTTCTTCCCCCTTCCCCCTTCCCCCTTCCCCCTTCCCCCTCCTCCCCCCTCCTCCGCCCGCCTCGATCCGCCTCGATCCGCCTCGATCCGCGCCACCCCTAGCCGAGGCCGTGCTGCAGCGGCAACCCCGGGTCACCCGAGAGGCTTACGGCGTACCGGAGTTGGACCACATCGAGTGGTGCGCGGTGACCGGTCGCAGGAACGGTTCGTTGGTTGGTGCGGCACATCGCACCACCGATCCGAAGAGGTCCCCGTCATGTCCGAACCCTCTGCCACGCCGCAGTTCCCGAGCAGCCCGGCCGGCTCGGTCACCGGCGACCCGGCCGGGCCCGCGCCCCCCAAGACCCTGCTTGAGCAGATGCAGGAACTGCTCGCCTCGGTGACCGCGGACCTCGCCGCGCTGCAGTCCGATGCCCGGGACGCCACCCCCGCCGCTGTCTATCCGGCCGACACCGACACGTCCGGCACTCCGGCCACGCCGGGCACCCGGTAGCCCGGCGCCCTTCCCTCCTCGCTCGACCCGCCCTCGCCCGGCGGTTCGAGCCGGACCACGAGCAACGGCGCACCGTGATCGGCCCGTTCAGGCTCCGCCCCGCCGCCCCGGTCGACCGACTCGCGCAGCCGCGTGGTCACGTCCCGGCACTCCGACACCGCGTCGACCCCGTCGATGCACGTCCAGTAGAGGCTCTCGGTGTCGGCCCCACAGGCCAGCACCACGAGCGTCTCCCCGACCTCTCCCAGCAGTTCCTCCAACGACTCCAACACCGGCGCCGGTTCTCCGAGTTCGGCGAACCGACCAGCACGCCCCGCACGCACCGGGGCACCGGTGACGGCGGATCTGCCCAGACAGACCGCCGCGTGCGCCCCGGCCTCCGAGAGCTGTCGGCCGAGCCCCGCCAGGTCGTCGTCCTCCGACTCCGCCAGCCGCGCGCCCACCGCCTCGGTGAGCAGCGCGGACTGGCGCGCCTCGGCCAGTACGTCCGGTACGTGTCTGGCTTCGGCCAGCGCGTGCCGGGCCGTCCTGATCAGTCGCAGCGCCTCCATGGCCCCCGCTCCTTCCGCTTCTCGTCGCCGTCGACCGGCCCCGCCGCCGGGGCGGTCGAGTGGTCACGGGGAGAGCGTGCGGGGAGGACGGGGTGGGCCGCATCCAGCATTTCGAAAGCTGTGGATAACCCGGGGGGTGTGGATAACTTCCGTCCCCCGCAAGGGTGATCAGCCCATGTCGGGGTTGACGTCGGCCACCGTGCCCGGCACCGGGAAGCGGTCCTCGTTGCGCTCGATCTTGGCGGCGAGCGCCTCCAGCGGGTCCACCCCGACCACCGTGCAGAACTGCACCAGGTACGCCAGCACGTCCGCGACCTCGTCGCGCACCCGGTGGGCCCGCTCCGGGTCGGACATCACCTCGGCCGCCTGCTCAGGCGTGAGCCACTGGAAGATCTCCAGCAGCTCGCCGGCCTCCACGCTCAGCGCCGCCGCCAGGTTCTTCGGCGTGTGGAACGGTTCCCACCGGCGGGCCGCCGCGAACTCCACCAGCCTCAGCCGCAGCGCCTCCAGGCTCAGCCCGCCGGGCTCCGGCCCGCCCCCGGACGCCCCGTCCACCGCCGACTCCCCCGACCCCGACCTCGTCACACGCTCGTTCACGCCCCCAGGTCTACCGCATCCCCGTCCCCGGCCGCACTCGGGGAACCCCCGCCAACACCGTCCGACGACCCCGCACCGTCCGACGAACCCCCACCGCCCACCTGCCCCCCGCGCCCGCACTGGACCGGCACCCGCACCGCCTCCGGCCGCAGCACCGTCAGCCCCGTCGCCGGATCCCGCCGGCACTCCACCAGCGCCACGTCCCCCGACCGCCCGTCCTCCACCCCGAACGCCTCCCGCGCCGCCCCCGGCTCCTGCAGCGCGGCCACCACCCGCAGCTGGTTGCGCCCCGCCATGTCCCGCGCCAGCCGCAGCAGCGAGGCGGTCTGCTCACCGGCGAGCCCGGCCCCGAGGTCCTCGGCGAGCACGGTGAGCTGCCGGTGCGCCCACGGCACCTCGGCGGCCACGTCGAGGTCGAGCACCCCCGCCCCGGTCAGCAGCACCGCCGCGAAGGCGAGGTGGCGCAGCATGCCGTCGGAGGCCTGGTCGGCCCCGGTGCGCCCCAGCACGCCCTCGTCGAAGACCGCGAGCACCCGCCGCCCCGTCCCGCTCTCCCGCTCGGCGAGGGCGATCCCGAGCAGCGGGTGCGGCGCGGCCTCCTGGACGGCCCGCAGGAGCTGCCCGTACCGGCGCGGGCACTCGTGGGAGAGCCGGTTGATCACGGCGGAGATGTTGGCGGCGTTGCTGCGCAGCCGGGCCTGCGGGTCGGCCTTGGCCCAGCCGCGCATCAGCGCGGGGACGGGGTGCAGCGGGAAGACCTCGCGCAGCGCGGTGAGCAGGTCCTCGGTGGCGGCCAGGACGAGCCGCTCGCCGGTGGAGGAGCCGGCGACGCGCAGCGGCAGCTGGGCGGTGATCATGGTGCCGCTGGGAAAGGGCGCCCGGATGTCCCCCTGGCGGGTGTCGTTGTGCCAGCACACGTTGACGCGCCCGTTCCGTACGTCCTGTTCGCCGGTGTCCACCAGGGTGCGGCCGTCGAGGCTGAGCGACTCCCGGGCGATCCGGACCGTCCCGTCGGTGCGGATCACCACGTCGAGCCGGATCCGGCCGCGCGGCGAGCGGACGGTGCAGCCGAGGATGACGGCGTCCCGCCCGTGCGGCACGCAGCCGGCCAGGCCGCCGCGCACGGGGGTGGCGAGCGGGCCGGTGCGGTCCGGCAGTCCGTCCAGGGAGCCGGCGATCTCCTCGCCGAGGGCGAGCCGGGACAGTGCGGCCAGCGCGTCGAGGGCGTTCGACTTGCCCACCCCGGCGGGCCCGTGCAGCACGGTGAGCGGCGAGAGCGGCAGGACGGCCCGCCGGTAGGACTTGAAGGCGGTGAGCCGCAGCTCCTCGACGGTGGGGCGTGGCACGGGCGCCCGGTGGGGTTCCGGGGCCCCCGGGCGCAGTTGGGCCGGGCCGACGGGCGCGGCGGCGTCGCGGTTCACCCGTCGGACGTTAGCCGCAGCCCGGCGGGGCGAAACGTCCCTGCTCGCCAGATTCATCCCAACGTGGCGGCCCTATCGCACGGCGCTGACCTACGGCCGCCGGTACGCGGCCACCGTCACCGAGGCGGTCACCTCGACCGGCTCCGGCAGGTCGGCGAGGGCGGCCGCGAGCCGGTCGGGGTCGGTGTGCCAGGCGCTCGGCCCCATGCCGACGACGGTCCGGACGTCCTGCGCGGAGAGCCGCAGGGTGAACTCGACGGACCGCTGGTCGACCGGCGTCAGGTACGGGCCCAGCTTCTCGTCGATCCGGCGCTGCTTCTCCTCGTCGACCGACAACAGGCCCAGGGCGGCGACGAGTTCGCGCAGGTGGCGGGCGGTGGGCGAGACCAGCAGCAGGGTGCCGCCGGGGCGCAGCACCCGGCGGATCTCGGGGCCGTTGCGCGGGGCGAAGACGTTGAGCATCAGGTCGGCGGAGGCCTCGCGCAGCGGCAGCGGGCGCCAGGCGTCGCAGACCACGGCGCCGATCCGGGGGTGGGCCCTGGCAGCGCGGCGCAGCGCGTACTTGGAGATGTCGAGGGCCGCGCCGACCCGGCCGGGCAGGGCGTCCAGGACGTGGGCGAGGTAGTGGCCGGTGCCGGCGCCGAGGTCCGCGACCAGGCCGTCCGCTCCGCCGCCCGCGACGGAGACAGCCGTCGAGGCGAGGGCGTCGGCAATCGGCCGGTAGTGCCCGGCGGCGAGGAAGTCGGAGCGGGCGGCGACCATCTCGGCGGTGTCGCCGGTGCCGGTGTGGGCGTCGCCGGCGAGGAGGCTGACGTAGCCCTGCTTGGCGAGGTCGAAGCTGTGCCCGGCGGGGCAGCGCAGGCTGCGCTCGTGCCGGGTGAGGTCCTGCGCGCAGTGGGGGCAGGCCAGGTAGGGCTCGATGTCCTGCAGCAACGTTCCGTCTTCTCTCGCCGTTCGCCCCTGACCGGTCGGGGGCGCCAGCCAGCCTAACCACCCGCGCCCGCCGACGGCCTCCCCAGCCACCCCGGCACCGACCCGCACCCGCACCGAAGCCGCACCAGCACCCGCACCCGCACCCGCACCCGCACCGCGCTACACCGACCCCGCAGTACGCCCCCGTCCCCGCTCCCGCGCCGCCCGCAACGCGAGCCCGGCAAGCGCCTCGGGCGCACCGGGCCGCCCGCGCACCCCGGGGAAGGCGTTGACGTCCACGATCACCGGTTCGGCCGCCCCGTCCAGCAGGTCGACCCCGTACACCTCCAGGCCGAACACCTCCCCGACCCGCAGCGCGAGCGCGGCCCGCCGGGCGGACGGCACCCACTCCGGCGCCGCCTCCACCTCTCCCACCGCAACCGCGAGTTCGGAGCGCCGTCGGGCCGCGAACACCTGCCCGTCGACCACCCACAGCTTCTGGTCCCAGCCGTTGCCCGGGAGGTACGGCTGGGTGACGACCTCCTCCTGCGGCCAGCGTTCGGCGAGGTCCCGTAGCCGGGCCGGGCCGTCGACCAGCGCGACCAGGTCGTGCCGCCGGCTGTGTCGGCTCTTCACCACGAACGGGTAGGCAGGAGAAGCGAGTTCGGCCAGCTTCCCGGCCGCGACGGTGGCCGCGAACGGCAGCCCGGCGCCCCGGGCGAGCGAGGCCATCCGCACCCGGTCCTGGCAAAGCTCCGTGGCCGCCGCCGAGTTGACGACCACCGCCCCGCACCGCTCCAACTCCGCTGCCACCGCCAGCGCTTGCGGCGTACGCGCCTTGAGCAGGTAGACATCGGCGAGCGCCCCCGCAGCGACACCACCGTCGCCGATCGGCACGGCCTCCACCCGGCAGCCGCGCCGCACCAGCAGCTCGGCCGCGGCCGCGAGCACCGGGTGCCCCGGGTCGCCCGTGATCAGCCCGACCCTCATCGCAACCCACCGTCCACCAGGCCGAGTCGGTCGTACTCGTCGCCCCCGGCCGCGACCAGCGCGGGCACCGACACCGCCGTACCGCTGCGCGCGAGCCGCAGCACCGCCCGGGCGACCTTCGCCACCGCGTCCGGCACCTGCCGGAAGCTCGGGAAGTCGTTGACGTCCACCACCACCGGCCCGTCCGGCGCGAGCAGCACGTCGACCCCGTACAGGTCCAGCCCGAACACCTCGCCCACCTGCGTCGCGATCCGCGCGACGCTCCCCGGCAGCGGCACCGGCCGCTCGCGCACGCCCTGCCCGGGGTGCAGCGGGGACTCCCGCTCGGTCGCGAAGAGCTCGCCGTCGACGCAGTACACCTTGAGGTCCGTCCCGCCGTTGGGCACGTACGGCTGCGCGATCAGCAGCCCCTCGGCGGCGAGTTCGGGCCCGAGCCCGATCAGGTCGCCGGGCCCGGCCACCAGGCGCACGCCGCGCCCGGAGCTGCCGTCCGCCGGCTTGACGACCAGCGGGTACTCGGCCGCCGGGATCTCGGCGAGCCGCTCCCAACGGGCGGCGGCGTAGGTGACCGGGACAGGCAGGCCGCGCGTGCGGGCGATCACCGAGGCCAGCGCCTTGTCCCGGACGCCGCGGATCGAGCGGACGTCGTTGACGGTGGTGAGTCCCACGGCGGCGGCGGCCTCCAGCAGGGTGAGTCCGGGGCCGCCGGAGACGGTCTTGAGCACCCAGGCGTCGTGGCTGCCGGCCCGGACCGCCTCCGAGATCGCCATCAGCGAGTCACCGGGGCGCAGCACGTCCACCCGGTGACCCCACGCGGTGAGTTGACGCACCACGTCCAGCGGCATGCCGTCCCGCCGGTAGTGTTCCTCCACCAGAAAGCAGAGCCTCATGGACCTGACTTCCCCCTTGCCTCGCCGAGTGCGGACGTCCGCCGTCCCCCTCGGCAGAGCTGTGAAGGCCTCAGCATGCCCGGCGTACACGCACAAGATCGCCGCGACCTGGTAAGCGTTCGGCAACAATCGAACGCCGAGCGCCGAGCCGCCCTCGCGACACCGGCCGCCGAACCGCTCGAGCGAGCGTCCGCGCAAATACGGTGGCGCCCCACCCGCGCCCCTGCTTGGATGCACGCCGTGACTTCAGCTGATCATGCTCCGGACCACGCCCTGCTCACCGGGATCGAGCGCTACTACGACGCCGTGCCGCGCAGCGCCGCCACCGCCGAGGACTTCGGCCCGCTGACCCTGTTCGTCCGCAACGGCAGCACCGGTTGGCACTACTACGCCCGCCCCACCCCCGGCCACCACGGCCCGGCCGCCACCGCCGAGGACGTCCGCCGGGTGCTGGCGCGGCAGCGGGAGCTGGGCGTGCCGGAGGCCTTCGAGTGGGTGGCCGAGCAGAACCCGGAGCTGCGCGCCGCGGTGGAGGCGGCCGGGCTGACGGTGCACGAGCACCCGCTGCTGGTGCTCGGCCCGCAGGACGAAGCGGCCCCGGCACCGGCCCTCCCCGAGCGGGTGGAGGTCCGGGTGCTGGCCGCGGACGCCCCCGAGCTGGCCGCCGCGGTCGCTGTCCCGCACGTGGCGTTCGGCAGCCCGGGTACCGCCATCGGCGCTGCCGGATCGGCCGAACTTGCCGCCGGTGTGACCGAGTTGACGGCTGCCGGTGCGGTGGCGCGGATCGCCCGGCGGATCACCGACGGCGTCTCCGTGCTGGCCGCCGTGCTGGACGGCGGCGACGGCGGCGGCGGCGGCGAGGTGCTGTGCGCCGGCCAGCACAACCCGGTGGGCGCGGTCACCGAGGTGGTCGGCGTCGGGACGCTGCCCTCCGCCCGGCGGCGCGGGCTGGCTCTGGCGGTCACCGCGGCCCTGGTGGCGCACGCCCGCGCCAACGGCGTGCGGACGGTGTTCCTGTCCGCCGCCGACGAGGACGTCGCCCGGATCTACCGTCGGGCCGGCTTCCGCCCGTTCGCGACGGCCCTCATCGCGGAGCCCACCGTCCCGGCCGCCGCACAGGCGACTCCCGACTCCGCACGAACCACCCCCGACGCCACCCCCGGCGCCGAAGGGTAGGACGCGCCCCCGGGCGAGGACGGCACTCAGTCGTCGTCCTCGTCCTCGTCCTCCGCCCCGGTGACACCCTCCCCCTCGGCCTCGTCGACGACCCAGGTCGCCAGTCGCTCGGCGACCCCGGACACCCCCAGCCTCCCCTCCCGGATGGCCCGGGAGAGGCTGCGCACCTCACGGGCGGTGGTGGCGACGGTGCAGCCGCTGGCGACGAGATAGGCATAGGCGACGGCGGTCGCGAAGAGTTCGTTGGTCTTCTCCAGGGCGGGCACCCGGATGAGCTGGTGCATCAACGCGGCGGCGCGGTCCTGGGGTTCGGGGTAGACGGAGATGTCGAAGATCTGGGCCTGGTGCCGGGTGACGGCCGCGAGCAGCGATCCGTAGTCGGTGACCTGCGGGTCACCGGGCGTGTACTGCTCCGCGGTCATGAGCAGCCACGAGAGGTCGACCTCCAGCTTCAACGGCGCACGTCCTGGAGCTCGCCCGACTCCCCGAACTCGGCGAGGAAGGCCGTCTCGTACTCCTTCATGAACTGCGCGGCGGCGTCGATGAAGGCGCGTCCCGACTCACCCATGTCCTGCTGGACCAGGCGTTCGATGTACTGGTTCATGCTGATCCCCTGTTGCTCCGCCCGTTCCCGGGCCATCTCCGCGGTCGTGGCGTCCACTCGGACGTTCAGCTGCTTCTTGCCCATGTCGTTCAAGCTAGCGCCGAAGTGCTAGCACAACAAGGGCGCACGCTCACCGCCCGCACACCTGCCGCACGCCCCCACGCAACCTGTCCGTCACCGAACCCGCCCCACCCCTGTCACCGAACCCTCGACCGAGCCCGCCGCCGAACCCTCCCGGTGCCGTCCCGACGCCGCCCAACCCGTGACCAGGCCTACCCTGAACCCACCGGACCTACCCTGAACCCGACCGAACCTGACTTGAAGAGTCCCGAAGCATCCGGGAATCTGAACTCCCCTGAGCGTTCCCCGAGCGGCACCGACCGGTTTTGTGGAGGCCGGCAATGACAGCCATGTTCGACCAGGAGCTGCGCGAGCAGCTCGCCCAGGCCCGGCGGGACCTCGCGACAGCCCGGGCCGAAGGGGACGCCGACGGCGTCCAGGCTTACGAGGGCCGGGTCGCCTCGCTCCTCAGGCTCGCCGCCCAACACGGCATCGACCTTCCGCACAGCGCCGACGAGGAGGAGAGCAACGGGTAGCCCCCGCTCCCCACGAGAGCGCCGAGAACCACCGAGAACCGCCGAGCCCCCAACAAGAGCCCACAAACAGCGAAAGCCCACAAAGCCGAGGAGGCGGGGCCCCCCCCCACCCCCCCCCGGCGCCCCCCCGCCGCACACCGGCCCGCCCACCCCCCGCCCCACCAAACCCCCCAACAACAGACAGACGA
>NZ_JBHXEG010000082.1:0-41036 GCF_042724935.1 Kitasatospora sp. NPDC127060 | reverse complement strand
TGGGGGCGGGGTCCGGGGGGGGCGGTACCCCGGTACCCCCGGCCCCGGGGGAACCGGGACAGCTCGATGCCTCGACAACCCGATGCCTCGACAGCTCGACACCTCGATCGAAGGGATCCTCATGCAGATCGGCAGGAAGCTCCTCACCCTCACCGCCACCGCCGGCCTCGCCCTGGCCGGCGTGGCCGTGGCGGCCCCGGCGAACGCCATCGACGGGGTGGGCTGCCCGACGTACGGGCTCACGGTCAACACCAGTGGCAACGGCAACTACTGCGCCGCAGGCTCCATCGGCTACAAGAACGTCAGCAGCCTCTTCGGGATCGGCGAGATCGACCACGTCACCTACGAGTCGACGCAGTGGAACTGGGCCCAGTTCTACAACTCCAGCGGCGTAGTCAGCCTGAAGCCCGGGCAGTCCACCGGCTACCTCGGCGGCGTGATCACCTACGCACTGGAGATCGACAACCCGAACTGGACGTGATCCCCGGCCGTACCGGCACGTGAGTGCGGCACCCGCCACCGACCACGGTCGCCCGTGGCGGGTGCCGCTCCGCCGTGCCCGCTCCCGAAGGACGGACATGAAACGCTCGACCACGTCGGCCCTGACGATCGCCCTGCTGGCGGCCCTCGCGGGCTGCGGCGCGTCAGGCACCCGCCCGGAACCCCCGCAGCTGGGCGAGATCCCCACCGTCACCGGCGTCGGCCAGGTGGTGCGTCCGATCGACGCCTACCTCCCCACCGCGGCACAGTCCCGCACCGTGGCCCGGGCCGCCTACCTCACGAGTGCCCGCTGTCTGCGCCGGCTGGGCATCTCGGAGCCTCCCGGACCGGACCCGGCCCGGACCGAGGGCGCCGACGACCGGGACGTCCGCTCCCAGCTCTACGGGTACTTCGCGCCCGAGCGCGTCGCGACCACCGGTTACGACGCCGTCGTGGCCCCCGGGACCGGGCAGCCCGCCTCCGCCGCCACCCGGCAGGCCCTCACCGGGCGGGACGCGACCGGCGCGCCGATCACCGAGTACCAGGGCAAGCCGGTCCCCGAGGGCGGCTGCCTGCAGGAGGGCCTGGACGCCGTCGGCGGATCGAGGTTCCTGCACTCCGACCCTTCGGCCCTCCCCGACGGCGGGCCGAAGGAACCCCTGACCGACCCCCGCGTCGTGGCGGCCGACCGGCGGTGGAGCGGCTGCATGAAGGAGCACGGGTTCGCCTACGCCACCCCGGCCGACGCCTACCTGGACCCGCGCTGGCGCGACTCCGCGCGGAGCAGCGGAACCTCCGTCACCCACAGTCCGGCCGAGATCGCCACCGCGACCGCCGATGACGCCTGCAAGCGGTCCACCGGCTTCATGGGGATCGCGGTGGCCGTCCAGTCCGCCTACGACCGGCAGTACATCGCGGCGCACCCGGACGACCTGGCGACGTTCGCACAGGGTGTCAGCCGGCACGTCGCCGACGCGGAGCAGGTCGTCGCAACGGGCGGGGACGGGTAGCGGGCCCGGTGGGTGGCCCGGTGGGGGCGGCGCTTTCCGGCACGGGGGAATGGCGGCGGCTTCCGTTTCGCGCGGCGGGCGGCGCTCGGGCAGGGTGGGGACTCGACCGTTCCACCGAACCGAGAGACCTCCATGATCTTCATCACCGCGAAGTTCCCCGTCCGCCCCGAGCACAGCGCCCAGTGGCTGGACATCGTCCGCGACTTCACCGAGGCCACCCGCGCCGAGCCGGGCAACCTGTTCTTCGACTGGTCCCGCAGCGTCGACGACCCGGACGAGTACGTGCTGGTGGAGGGCTTCCGGGACGGCGAGGCCGGCCGGGCCCACGTCGAGTCGGCGCACTTCCGGCAGGCGATGGAGACGCTGGCCGGCGCGGTCGCCGCCAAGCCGAGGATCATCAGCGTCGACCTCCCGGACCGCGAGGGCTGGGACCTGATGGGGGAGATCACGCCTCCCTAGGGCATGCCCCGGGGCATGCCCCGGGCCTGAGCCTAACGGTGAACCTTAGGGTGAGACCGGGGGTCGCCGGCCACCCCCGGTCCCGCCACCCGCTCACTGGACGGATCTCCCCAGGACGATCCGGAGGAGCACCCGTCATGGCCGGTCGGACCGGGCGGCGCCCCGTTCGACCGGGCCCGGCACCAGCGGCGCGATGACGTGCCGACTCGGATTCGTGCCGTCGTCGTCGCCGTCCTCGTCGCCGTTCACCGAGGCGGTGACGGAGCCCGTCGCCCAGGAGACCAGCCCGAGGAGCAGGAACAGGACCACCAGGCCGCGCCCACCACCGCTCAGCACCAGCGGGCGGGTGGCCGACACCCGCTCGGGCTCGCTGCCCGGCTCCTCGCCGAACAGCCGCTTGGGGTAGGCGGACGTGAGCATCATCAGGTAGGCGGTGTACCGCAGCTGGTAGCGCAGGATCGCCGTCGTCGCCTCGTACAGCGGCTGCGGCATCCGGCCGAGGACCAGCACCACCAGCCAGCTGATGAGCGAGACCATCCACCAGCCCGCGTGCACCAGACCCTCCACGATCGACGCCGGGATCACCAGGACGATGCGGAACAGCACGGCCAGCCGGTTCAGTTCGCCCGGTCGCAGATCCACCTGCACCGGGTACTCGGGGGCCCGGAACCGGAACGGCGGGTAGCGGTCCACGGTGAGCATCAGATAGGCGTTGACCCTGGTCGCGTACGGGACGAACGCGGTCAGGTAGTCCGCCACGAACGCCGGCAGCCGGCCGAGGACCAGCGCGCCGAACCAGCCGATCACGGTGACGACGAACGCCACCAGTGACAGCACCCACACCACCACGAACTGCGGGACCAGCAACAGGAGGCGCAGCAGCACCGTCCAGCGGTTCTGCTCGCCGGCCGCCGGCATGTCCAGCACCGGAAGCCACTCACGGCTGACGGGGGCGGGGGGAGCCTGCCACATCCGGGCCTCCACGGTCTCGGAACGACGGGGCCCGGCAGTCGGTCACTGCCGGGCCCCTCCGAAGATCGCAGTCGCCCGCCCGCCCCGCGCGCCGTGCTGCGCCGGACGGGTAGGCCGGTACCCCCGCTCGGGGCAGCCGCGGCCCGGCTGGCCCCCAGGACCGGGGGTAATCCCCACCATCCATGGTCCGGTTGGCCGGATGGCTCTGTGGATCTTGAAAAGGAAGGCTGAAGACAGAAGGAAATCCCACCTCCGAAGGAGAATCCCTGATGCTCAGCGGGAAGTTCATGAAGCGCCGCGCGGCCCGCGTCGCGACCGTGGCCGCGGTCGCCGTCGGGTGCGCAGTGGCGACGGCCGGCAGCGCCGGGGCGATCGTCAACGGGACGGACGCCACCCAGCGCTACCCGTTCATGGCCTCCGTCCCGGTGTCGGCCCCGGGCCTGGACGACGGTGTCTGCGGCGCCTCCCTGATCGACCGCCAGTGGGTGCTGACGGCGGCCCACTGCGTCGACCCGAACCTGGTCAAGCCCGCGGGCATCGTCCGCATCGGAAGCGACGAGCGCAAGTCCGGCGGCACCGTCCGCGGGATCGCCGGCACCTTCACCCACCCCGACTACCGGCAGGGAGGCGGTACCGGACCCAACCTGAACGACGTCGCACTGATCCACCTGGACCGCCCGGTCACGGAACGACCCGTCCCCATCGCCGAACGGCCCGGCGTCCCGGGTACCCCGACCCGGCTGCTCGGCTTCGGCACCGTCACCGACACCAACGACCTCGGCGGCCTGAAGTTCCCCGACCACCTTCAGCAGCTCGACACCCGCCGGGCGGCCGAATCCGAGTGCGACCCCGGCTACGCGGGGCCCACCCGGCTGTGCACCGTCAGCCGGGTCCCCCGGGCGATGGCCTGCTTCGGCGACTCCGGTGGGCCACAGATCCAGCGCGGCCGGGGCGGGCGCTACGAGCTCATCGGCGTCACCTCCGGCCCCGGCGTCGGTGGACACGTCCCCTGCTCCTCCGGCCCCGGCCTCTACAGCAGCGCCCCCGCCTACGCCGACTGGATCCGCGCGACGATCCGCGCGAACGGCTGAGCCCGGTGCCCGGCGCCTCCCGCACGGCGACCGGGCGGTGACGGGCGCCGACGGGCTCGGGCGGAACCCGAGCCCGTCACCCGCCGCCGGTCAGTAGGACGGGCCGGGGCTCAGCTGGTGGCCGTAGCCCGTGCCGGCTGGTGAGGCGAAGCCCGTCTCTCGCACGGCCCTCTCCGGCCCACGGGGCCAACGCCGCGTCATCCCGTGCAGGCGGGGCCCGAGGACCGCGGACGGTCAGTCCGTCAGGTCCCGGGCTAGCCCCGCCACCAGGGTCTCCAGCCAGGAGCACACCGTCCCGGGGTCGAAGAGGTCGGCGTCGTACTCGGCCAGGCCCGCGTAGCCGTCCCGGTCCGGGGCGAGCAGCAGGAGCAGGTCGGAGCGGTTGGAGGGGCCCGGTACGTCCTCGATCTCGGCGGTGAGGCCGGGGAGGTCGAGGGCGATGGTCGGGGTGCTCTGCACGGTGAGCAGGACCTGCGGGTACGAGTCCGGCAGCTGCACGCCGCGCTCGCGCAGCCCCTCGACCAGCTGGCCGAAGGGCACCGTGGCGTGGTCGAGGGCGGTGGCGATCGCCTGCGCGGCCGCGTCCACCAGCGCCCCGAACCCGCCCGGGCGGCGGGTGGGCAGCCGGATCGGCAAGCCGAACGTGAGCAGGCCGACGACCTGCTCGTCGACCGGCCGGGTGCGGTTGGCGTGCGAGAGCACCACCACGGTCTCCGCCGCCCCGGTCAGCTCCCCCAGTAGCCGGGCGTAGCCGGCGAGGAAGACGGCCGAGGCGGTGGTGGAGCGCCCGGCGGCGTACCGGCGAACCGCCTCGGCCAGGGCCGCCGGGACGCGCAGGTCGACCGTGCCGCCGCGCCCGGAGCGCTGCTCGGGGCGCGGGCGGGCGGTGGGCAGGTCGACGGTCAGCGGGGCGCCGCCCAGGGTCTCGGTCCAGTGGTCGAGGGCCTCGGCGACGGCGGCCGGGGTGACCACCGTCCGCTCCCAGCAGGCGTGGTCGGTCATCCGGCCCGGGTCCGGCAGCGGCTTGCCGTCGGCGCGGTAGAGAGCGCCCAGGTCGGCCAGCAGGGTGGCCAGCGACCAGCCGTCGACGACGATGTGGTGGAGCGTCAGCAGCAGCGTCCAGGCGTCGTCAGCCGATCGCAGCAGCCGGGCGCGCAGCAGCCGGGCCCCGGCCAGGTCGAAGGCCGTCGCGCCCTCCGCCCGGGTGGCCTCGGCGAGGGCCGCGTCCCGGGCGGCGGGGGCGAGCGCCCGCAGGTCGTCGACCGGCAGTGCCACCGGGGTGTTCGGCAGCACCTGCTGGAGCAGGCCCAGGTCGGTGTCCCGGTAGCGGGTCCGCAGGCTCTCGTGGCGGTCGGTCAGCGCCGTCAGCGCGGCGGCCAGCCGCTCGGGGTCCAGCGGCCCGCGCAGGGTGACGCGCTGGCTGATGTTCCACACCGCCGGGTCCGCGGAGCGGCCGTGCGTCCGGTACAGGCGGCGTTGGGCCAGCCCGGCCGGCGCGGCGGCGAGCGCCGTACCGGAGTCGGTCAGGACGGCCAGCAGCCGCTCCCGGTGTGCCCGGACCAGCCCGGCCACCTCCTCGTCCAGCGCGCCGGGCGGGGCCAGGTAGCCGAGCCGGTCGCCGGTGGTGCGCAGCACGATGTCGCGTTGGTCGAGCAGCCTGACCAGCCGGTCCCAGTCCGTCCCGGCGGCGGACGAGCCGGTGGCCGGGGTGACGGACGAGCCGGTGGCCGGGGTACCGGGCGAGGGGGTGGCCGGGGTGACGGGTGCGGCGGCGGTCACAGGGTGCCCTCCTCGTAGGCGGGGGCCGGGCGGTGCTCGGTCGCCGGGCGGTGGGCGGCCATCGCCCGGATGGTGGGGCGGCGGAAGAAGTCCAGTACGCCGATCCGCAGCCCGGTCGCCTCGCGGACCCGGTTCAGCAGCCGGGTGGCGGCCAGCGAGTGGCCGCCGAGGTCGAAGAAGGAGGTCTCCACGCCCGCCGGGCCGCCGAGTTCCTCCTCCCACAGCCGTTGCACGGTGCGCTCCAGCTCGGTGGCCGGGGCGACGGCGGCCAGGCCGGCGCCCAGCGGCAGCGGTTCCGGCAGGGCGTCGGCGTCGAGCTTGCCGTTCACGGTGAACGGCAGCGCCGGGACGGCGGCCCAGAGCCCCGGCACCATGTGCTCGGGCAGCAGGTCGGCCAGACGGTCGCGGACCCGGGGCAGGTCGGCGGCCGCGCACTGCACGTACCCGGCCAGCGTGGTGCCCGCCTGGGTGCGGCGCGCCGTCACCGCCGCGCCGCGCACCCCGGGCACGGTCCGCAGCACCGTCTCGACCTCGCCCGGTTCGACCCGGTAGCCCCGCACCTTGACCTGGCGGTCGGCCCGGCCCAGGTACTCCAGGGTGCCGTCCGGCCGCCACCGGCCGAGGTCGCCGGTGCGGTAGCGGCGGCCCTCCGGGGTGTCGGTGAACACGGCGGCGGTCTCCTCCGGCCGACCGTGGTAGCCGAGCCCGACCTGGACGCCGAGCACATGGATCTCACCGACCGCCCCGACCGGGGTCGGGCGCCCGGCGGTGTCCAGCAGCACGATCCGGTTGCCCGGCGCCGGACGGCCGATCGCCGCGTGGTCCGGTCCGCCCGGGTCGACCTCGCCGGCCGTGACCCCGTGGGTCTCGGTGGGGCCGTAGTGGTTCACCAGCCGGCAGCCGGGGTTGCGGGCCAGGAAGGCCCTCAGTGCCGGGGTGAGCAGCAACTGCTCGCCGCCCTGGATGAGTTCGCGCAGGTGGGGCACCGGTTGGTCGCCCAGTGCCTCGACCAGCGCGGCCAGCGGGGTGTACGGCAGGTGCAGCCGCTCGGCCCGGGTGGCGCGGACCACGGCGGCCAGCGCGGTGATGTCGTAGCGGGTCTCCTCCTCGATCAGCAGCAGGGTGCCGCCGCCGGACAGGGTGGTCAGCACCTCCTGGACGCTGACGTCGAACCCGCAGGAGGCGTACTGGAGGGTGCGGGCGGCCTGGTGGCCGGCGACGTTCCAGGCCAGGAAGGAGGCCAGGCCGAGGGTGTGCATCAGCACCCCCTTGGGCCGGCCGGTGGAGCCGGAGGTGTACAGCAGGTAGGCACCGGACTGCGCCGAGGGGACGGGCAGCAGCGGCAGTTCGACGGCCTCGGTGCCCGCCCCGGCACCGGTGTGGACGGTCGGCAGGGTGATGCCCATCAGGTCGGCGCCCGGGGCGGTGAGCAGCACGGTCGGTGCGGCGTCCGCGGCGATCAGCCGGCAGCGCTCCGCGCCCTGCACCGGGTCGATCGGCACCAGGACGGCGCCCAGCCGCAGCACCGCCAGCAGCGCGGCCACCTGGTCCACCGAGCGCGGCAGCAGTACGCCCACCCGGCTGCCCTCGCGCACCCCGGCGGCCAGCAGTCGGCGGGCGAGTTCCTCGGCCCGGGCGACCACCGTCCGGTAGTCGGTCGAGGTGCCGTCGGGCGCGACCACGGCGACGGCGTCCGGCTGGGCGGCCGCCGTGGCGGCCACCCTGGCCAGCGGGTGCGCGGGCGCCGGCTCCGCCTCGGGCCCGCACTCCAGGGCGGGGTCGGCCGGGGCGGCGGTCAGCTCGGCGAGCGGTCGGGCCGGGTCGGCGACGGCGGCGGCGAGCAGCCGCTCGAAGGCGTCGAACAGCCGGTCCACCGTGGCCCGGTCGAACAGGGTCTCGGCGTACTCGACCTGGCAGCGGATGCCGTCCGGCAGGTTGGTGAGGAACAGCGACAGGTCGAAGGCGGAGCGGTCGACCACGTGGTCCAGCGGACGGGCCGTCACCCCGGGCAGGTCCAGCTCGAAGACCGCGTGGTTCTCGAACTCGACCAGGACCTGGAAGAGCGGGTTGCGGCTGGTGTCCCGCTGCGGGTTCAGCTCCTGCACCAGGACCTCGAAGGGCAGTTGCTGGTGCTCGTAGGCGTCCAGCGCGGTGGAGCGGACCCGGTCCAGCGCCTCGGCGAACTCCGGCTCCCCGGAGAGGTCCAGTCGCAGCGCCAGGGTGTTGACGAAGAAGCCGACGAGGTCCTCCGTGCCCTCCGCCCGGTTGGCCAGCGGGGTGCCCAGCACCACCTCGTCCTGGCCGCCGTAGCGCTGGAGCACCCCGGCGAAGGCGGTGAGCAGCACCATGAACAGGGTCGAGCGCCGACTGCGGGCCAAGTCCCTTACGCCTGCGGAGAGTTCGGCGGGCAGGTGGCGGACGTGGGCGCGGCCGCGGCCGTCCGGCACCGCGGGGCGGGGCCGGTCGGTGGGCAGGGCCAGCACCGGCAGGCCGCCGCCGAGCACCTTGCGCCAGTAACCGAGGCTTTCCTCGTACGCCCCGGCGGCCACCGCGGCCCGCTCCCGGGCGGCCTCGGCGGCCGGGGTGGTGGTGAGCGCCGGCAGCCGGTGCGGCCGCTGCTCCCGGGCGGCCCGGTAGAGCTCCCCCAGCTCCCGGGTGATCACCACGGTGGACAGGGTGTCGATCACGATGTGGTGCATCGAGAGCACCAGGACGTGCCGTTCGGGCCCGGTCTCCAGCAGCCGGGCGCGGAACAGCGGGCCCTCGGCCAGATCGAAGCGGTGGACGCCCTCGGCGGCCACCAGCGCGGCCACCGCCCCCGGTGCCGAGCCGTCAGCGGCGCCCGCCGCACCGGCCTCGCCCACCGCCTCCACCGCGCCCACCGGGATCCGCTCCAGCAGCGGGCCCTCCGGCGCCGGGAGCACCTGCTGGAACGGTTCGCCGTCCTGCTCCCGGAACACGGTGCGCAGCCCGACGTGCCGTTCCACCAGCGCGCGCAGCGCGGCGTCCAGTGCCTCCCGGTCCAGCGGGCCGTCCAGTTCGACGGCCTTGACCTCGTTGTACTGCGCGGCGTCGGGCAGCATCCGGTGCAGGAACCACATCCGCTGCTGGGCGTAGGACAGCGGGGCGCCGCGACCGGTGGCGCGGCGCAGCGCGTCCAGCTGCGGCAGGCCGGCCGCCACCAGGTCGGGGGCGAGGCCGAAGTCGACGAAGCAGGCGATCTCGTCCGCGCCGGCCGCCCGTAGCTCGGCGAGCACCGACCGCACGCTCTCCGGGGTGCCGATCAGGGCGCGCGAGGCGCAGTAGCGCTCGTAGGCGCGCTCCAGCACGAACTCCAGGTCCTCCTCGCGGGTGTTCTCGAAGTCCAGGGTCAGGCCGAGGCTGTTGGCCATCTGCCCGAACAGCGAGAGCGAGGAGCGCAGGTAGTGGCAGAACGGGCGGTAGGCCTGGGCGCGGGCGGCGTCGAGGTCGGTGCCCAGGTAGGTGTGGACCAGCACGACCACCCGGCCGGCTTCCGGGTCCAGGCCGTGTTCGGCCCGGGTGCGCCGGTAGAGGGCGACGTTCTCGGCGAGCTGGGCCACGTCCTGGGTCATCAGGTTGGTGATGACCCCGAGGTCGTGCCGGGCGGCCTCGCGGAAGCTGTCCGGGTTGCCGACGATCGCGGTGAACATCGGCGGCTGTTCCTGCAGCGGGCGCGGGTGCAGGGTCACCTCGATCGGCTCCCCGTTGCCGTTGCGGCCGCGGTAGGGCTCGCCGCGCCAGAGCGCCCGCACCGTGTCGATCTGGCGGTGCATCAGTTCCTTGTGGCCGCCGTAGTTCTCCGGGAAGAACAGGAAGTCGTTGGGGTGCCAGCCACTGGCGCAGCCCAGGCCGACCCGGCCGCCGGAGAGGTTGTCGACCACCGACCACTCCTCGGCCACCCGGACGGGGTGGTGCAGCGGCAGCACCGCGCAGCCGGCGTTGAGCCGGATCCTGCTGGTCTCCCGGGCCAACGCGGCGGCCAGCACCGAGGGGTTGGGGAAGATCCCGCCGAAGGAGTGGAAGTGGCGCTCCGGCAGCCAGACGGCGTGGAAGTCGTGCCGGTCGGCGAATCGGGCGCTGTCCAGGACGATGCGGTACTTCTCGTCCTCCGGGGAGTCCAGGGGGTAGTCGCCGAAGAAGTAGAGGCTGAAGTCCACCGGGCGCTGGGGATCGCGGACCGGCTGGTACGAGGTGGCGGCGGGCTCGGTGCCGGTGTCGCCCTCCGCCACGAGTTCGGGCGGCGCGGCCGCCGCCGGGCGCGGGGCCGGGAGCCGTACCCCGGGCGAGGCCGGGAAGAAGCCGCCGCGCCGCAGGCCGCGCAGGGAGTCCCGGACGGCGTCGGCCACGAACTCCAGGTCGCCGTCGGTGTGCGCGGTGGAGAGGAAGAAGTTGCGCCACTCCCAGACGTAGACCCCGCGGGTCAGCAGCTCCGGGAAGAACAGCTCCACGTCGGCCCTCGGCTCGAACCGGAACAGCGAGCCGAAGTGGGCCAGCCGCAGCGGGAACTCCTCCTCCTCGAAGAAGCCGTTGAGGGTCGCGGCCAGTTCGTCGGTGCGGGCGTTCAGCCGCTCCTGGAGGCCGGGGCCGGCCTCCTTGAGGTGGCGCAGCACGGCACCGGCCGCGGTCATCGCCAGCGGGTGCTGGATGTAGGTGCCACCGAAGAAGGTGGTGTCCTGGGGCGGGTAGCTGTCGTCCCCGTAGTCCCAGTGGCCGCCGTCGATGCCGTCCAGGAGGTCGGCGCGCCCGGCGATCGCGCCGATCGGGTAGCCGCCGCCGAGCACCTTGCCGTAGGTGGAGAGGTCCGGGGTGACGCCCCAGAAGCCCTCGGCGCCGCGCAGGTGGGGGCGGAAGCCGGTGAGCATCTGGTCGAAGAGCAGCACGATGCCGCGGCGGGCGGTCAGTTCGCGCAGCGCGCGGACGAACTCGACGGGCTGGCGTCCCGGGTGGCGGCTCTGCACCGGCTCGACCAGGACGGCGGCGATCCGGTCGCCGAGTTCCTCGATGACCTGGAGGCTCTGCGGATCGCCGTACTTCAGCACCACCAGGTCGGCGACCGCGCTGCCGGGGATGCCGCTCGACACCGGGACGGTCTCCCGGTCGGCGCCGTGGCCCACCGTCCGGCCCAGGGTGTGGTCGAAGTGGCCGTGGTAGGAGCCCTCGAACATGACGATCTTGTCCCGGCCGGTGAAGGCGCGGGCCAGCCGGATCGCCCCGGCGTTCGCCTCGGTGCCGGAGTTGGCGAAGGCGACCCGCTCGGTGCCGGTCAGCTCGGCCAGCAGCTCGGCGGCCTCGCCGGTCTCCGGGCCGCGCGGGCCCAGTCGCAGCCCGCCGGCCAAGTGCTCGCGGACGGCCTCGGAGACGAACTCCGGGTCGTGGCCGAAGAGCAGCACGCCGAAGCCCATGGTGATGTCGACGTAGGTGTTGCCGTCGAGGTCCTCCAGCCGGGAACCCCGGGCCCGGCGGGCCGCCAGCGGGTAGAGCATCTCCTTGGTCGAGGAGCGGAAGCCCACCACGGCGCGGCTGTCCGCGAGGGTGCGCCGGTGGCGGCGGGTGACCGCCTTGGAGGCGGCGGTGCGGGCGGTGAAGCGGGCGACCAGTTCGTCCACGTGGGCGCGCTGGCGCTCGGTCAGGCCGCCGGCGGCCATGCCGGACTCGCGGGAGAGGGTCACCCGGGGGCCGTGCACCTGCGGGGCCGATGGTGCGGGGGCCGCCGGGGTGGCGGGCTCGGGGACGGGGACGGCCGGGACGACCGCGGGGGCCGGGGCGGCGGACGGCGGCAGGGCGACGGGGGCCGCCGCCGGGACGGGCGCGGACGGCACCGTACCGGTCCCGGCCAGCAGGCCGAGCTGGTCGCGCATCAGGTCGGAGAACTGGCCGAGCAGCGCGAGCTGTCGCTCGATCAGGCCGGTGCCGTCCGTCACCGGGGCGGGCGCGGCCGGCAGCGGAGGAACCACCGGGGCGGGCGTTGAAGGCACGGCGGGCGAGGCGGGGAGGGCGGGCGAGGCGGGGAGGACGGGCGAGGCGGGGAGGACGGGCGAGGCTGCTTGCGGTGCCGGTGCGGCGACGACCGGGGCCGCGACCGGAGCCGGGACGGGCGCAGCCGCCGCGGCCGGGGTCGGCTCCGGCTCAGCCGCCGGCAGCAGCGCGTCCCGGACGGCGGGCTCCAGCCGACCGGCGATCAGCCCCGCGAGCCGGGCCGGGGTGTCCGACTCCTCGAAGAGTTCGCGCATCGAGATCCGCACCCGGAAGGCGCGCTCCAGGTCCCGGATCATGTTGATCATCCCGAGCGAGTCGGCGCCCAGGTCGAAGAAGGGGTCGTCCGGGCCGACCGCCCCCTCGTCGTGGCCCAGCTGCCGGGCCGTCTGTTCCAGCACCCGGCGCAGCACCGCCTCCTGGGCGAGCTGCTCGGGGCTCGCGACGGGAGCCTGGGCGGCGGGTGCGCTCTGCTGGGACGGCGGTGCCTGGTGCATGGCGGGGTCCTCGGTGGTCGGCCGGTCGGGGGCGGTGAACCAGTGGCGGCGGCGTCGGAAGACGGTGGTCGGCAGGGGCACCCGGCGGGCCGGGCCGTCCGGCCAGTCCCGGGCGGCGGCGAAGCGCGCCCAGTCGATCGGGACGCCGTGGGACCACAGCGCGGCGGCCGCGGCGTCGAACCGCGGCTCCTGGGGCGCGCCGCGCCGGGCGGCGGCCACGAAGTGGTGGTGCGGCAGCTCCCGGCGGCCCATGCCGGTGAGCGTCGGGTGCGGGCCGAGCTCCAGGAACAGCTCGTGACCCTGCTCGTCCAGGGCGGCCAGCACCAGGTCGAAGCGCGCGGTCTCCCTGGTCTGCCGGACGAAGTAGTCGGGCGTGGGCACGGTGCCGGGGGCCAGCACCTCGCCGCCCAGGTTGCTCACCAGCGGTACGGTCAGCGGCCGCAGGCGCAGCCGGGCGAGCTGTTCGCGGAGCGGGTCGAGCACCGGATCGAGCAACCGGGAGTGGAACGCCCGGTCGGTGGCGAGGCGTTCGGTGGGCACGCCCTCGGCGGCCAGGACGGTCTCCGCCGCCGCGATCGCCTCCGGCGGGCCTGCCAGCACGCACTGGCCGGCGCCGTTGACCACGGCCGGCTCCACCCCGGGCAGCCGGCCGGCGAGTGCGGCGAGCCGCTGCGGGCCTACCATCACCGCCGTCATGGCGCCGGGCGCGGTCGCCCGTTGCATCAGCCGACCGCGCAGGGCGGTGAGGAACATCCCGTCGGCGAGGTCGAGCGCGCCCGCGGCGTGGAAGGCCGCGTACTCACCGGCGCTGTGTCCGGCGACCGCGGCCGGACGGAGCCCGAGCTCCTGCCAGAGCCGCAGCTGGGCCGCCTGCAGGGCGAACAGCGCGGGCTGGGCCGCCTCGGTGGTCCAGGCGTCGTCGGCGCCCTGGGGCACCGGGTCGAGCAGCAGCGGCAGCAGCGGTTCGTCCCAGGCCTCGCGGTGCAGCCGGTCGCACTCCTCCAGGACGGCCCGGAAGACCGGGAAGGCGCGGTGGAGTTCGGCGGCCATGCCCCGGTGCTGGGCGCCCTGGCCGGTGAAGAGCAGCACCGGCTGGACGTCGGTCCGCCGGGCCTCCCGGCGGACCGGCACGGCTCCGGTGGTGCGGCCCGCCAGGTGGGCCTCCAGGCCTCGGCGCAACTCGTCGGGGCCGGTGCCGGTGACGGCGAGGCGGTGGCGCAGCGCGCGGCGCCCGCCGCCCAGGGTGAGCGGCAGGTCGCCGGGGGCGGGCGCGGGCCCGGTGGCGAGGCGGTCGCGGAGCAGGGTGACCAGGGCGGTCAGGCCCTCCTCGGTGCGGGCGGACAGCGGCAGCACGGTCGGCGCCTGCCGGGGGCCCTCGGCGCCGCCGGGTAGGGCCGGGGCGGGCGCCTGCTCCAACACCAGGTGGGCGTTGGTGCCGCCGACGCCCAGCGCGCTGACCCCGGCCCGGCGCGGGGTGGGACCGGCCGGCCAGTCGCGGCGCTCGGCGGAGAGCCGGAACGGGCTGCCGGCCAGCTCCAGCGCGGGATTGGGACGGCTGAAGTTGACCAGCGGCGGGATGGTGCCGTGCCGCAGTACCAGCAGGGCCTTGATCAGCCCGGCCATTCCGGCGCAGGTGTCCAGGTGGCCGATGTTGGGCTTCACCGAGCCCAGCGAGCAGAAGTCGGCGGCCTGGGTGCGGGCGCGGAAGGCCTGGGCCAGCGCCCGGAACTCGATCGGGTCGCCCAGCGGGGTGCCGGTGCCGTGCGCCTCGAGGTAGCCGACGCTCTCGGCCGGCACCCCGGCCAGGTCGAGGGCCCGGCCGACCACCGCCGCCTGCCCGTCCACGCTGGGCGCGGTGTAGCCGACCTTCTGCCCGCCGTCGTTGTTGACGGCCGAGGCGAGGACCACGCCGTGCACGGTGTCGCCGTCCGCCAGCGCCCGGTCCAGGCGCTTGAGCAGCACGGCCGCCACGCCGTTGCCGCCGACCGTGCCGCCGGCCGCCGCGTCGAAGGCCCGGCAGACACCGTCGGGGGCGAGGATCGACCCCTCTTCGTAGCGGTAGCCGGCGGCCTGCGGGATGTGCAGGGCGGCGGCCCCGGCCAGGGCCAGGTCGCAGTCGCCGGCCAGCAGCGACTGCGCCGCCAGGTGCACCGCGACCAGCGAGGTGGAGCAGGCGGTCTGCACCCCGATCGCGGGGCCGGTCAGGCCCAGCCGGTAGGCGACCCGGGTGGCGGCGAAGTCGGCCTGGTTGCCGATCGCGGTCTGCAACGCGGGCACCGGCTCGGCCGGGTCGGCGGTGGCGGCCAGCGTGTGCTGGTAGTAGGTGCGCAGCGCGTACAGGGTCATTCCGGTGCCGGCGAAGACCCCGACCCGGCGCTGGGGGTCGGGCGCGTCGTAGCCGCCGTCCTCCAGGGCCTGGCGGCAGATCTCCAGCAGCAGGCGCTGCTGGGGGTCCATCAGCGCGGCCTCGGTGCCGCTGATGCCGAAGGCCTCGGCGTCGAACCGGTCGGTGTCGGGCAGTGCACCGGTGACCGGGACGTAGTCCGGGTGCCGGTACTCCTCCGGGCGCAGGCCCGCCGCCGCCAGCTCCTCCTCGGTGAACCGGGTGGTGCTGGTGACCCCGTCGACGATGTTGCGCCAGTACTGCTCGGGGGTGTCGGCGCCGGGGAAGCGCAGGGCCAGGCCGACGATGGCCACCCGGCGGTCGGCGCCCTCGGGGCCGCCGGGCGCGGTGGCGGTGGTCGGGGCGGTCGGGGCAGTGGGTGCGGTCGGGGCAGTGGATGCGGTCGGGGCAGTGGATGCGGTCGGGGCGGCGGGTGCCTCGGACAGGTGGGCGATCAAGGCGTCCACGGTGGGGTGCCGGAACAGTTCGGTGGGCGCAGGAGGTGTCGGCAGGGCTGCGCTCAGTGCACCGTGCACCCGCATCAACTGCAGTGACCCGATGCCGAGTTCGACCAGTGGGCGGGCCGGGTCGAGCGGGGCGTCGAGGACGGCCTCGAAGGCGTCCAGGACGGTCCGGCGCAGCTCGGTGGCGGCGGGTGCGGGTGCGGCGGACGCAGGTGCTGCGGGTTCGACGGGAGTCGCGATCGCCCGGCCCTCGGGCGCCTCGGGGACGGGCCTGGGTGCGGTGGCCAGCAGGTGGCGGCGCGCGGCGGGAGCGCTCGGCTCGGGCCCGGCGTACCAGCGGCCCGGGGGGCCGGCCAGCAGCAGGGTCGCCAGTCGACGCCCGTGCGCGGCGCTCAGTACGGCGATGCCCCGGGCGGCGGAGGCCTGTTCGTGGTCGGTGGCGCGGTTCATGCCGACCCGGCTCCACAGGCCCCAGGAGATCGTCCAGGCCGGGGTGCCGGTCTCCCGGTGCAGCCGCTCGACCGCGCTCTCCAGGTAGCGGTTGGCGGCGGCGTAGGCGGTGGAGCCGACGGCCTCCTGGAAGCCGACCATCGAGGAGAAGCCGACGAACTGGGCGCCGGGCCGCTGCCGGACCAGCTCGATCAGGTGGTCCGTGCCGGTCGTCTTGGCACGCACCGCCTCGCGCCAGCCGTCCGGGTCGGTGCCGGAGAGCAGGGCGATCCGGTAGGCGCCGGCCAGGTGGAGCACGCCGTCCAGCGGTGCCTGCCAGTCCCGTTCGGCCTCGGCGACCACCGCGGCCAGCTGCTCGCGGTCCGTCACGTCGGCGCGGCGGTAGTCGACCCGGCCGCCGTAGCTGGACAGCCGGTGCAGCGCGGCGCGGCGTTCGGCCGCCTCGGCGGTCGGCGCGTCCAGGTCGGTGCGGCCGATCAGCAGCAGCCGGGCGCCGTGGTCGCGCAGCAGGCCGGGCAGCAGCTCGGCGGCGATCCCGCCGAGGCCGCCGGTGACCAGGTAGCGGGCGCCGGGCGAGAGCAGCGAGCAGCCCTGGGCCTCGGTGACGGGTTCGGCCACTCCGAGCCGGGGCACCCACGGGCGGCCCTCGCGCCAGGCGCACTCGGGCTCCGGGCGGGGCTCGGCCAGCAGGGCGAGCAGGGCGGCGGCCTGCTCGGCGGGCGGCAGGCCGGTCGGCAGGTCGAGGTGCCTGGCCACCGGGACCAGTTGCTCGGCTCTGGCTCCCGCGGTCAGCGCCGCCGTCAACGCGGCTGCTGGGTCCGGGAGTTCGCCGGGGAGTACGGCATGCAGTCCGGCGCTGACGATGACCAGCTCGCCGGACGGCGGCCGGTCGGCGAGGGCCCGCAGCAGGGCGAGCAGTGCTTCGTCCGGCGGTGCGGCCTCATCGGGCCGGGCCGCTGCCCCGCCGACCGCGCCCCCGTCGGCTGCTCCCCCGTCGGCCGCTTCCCTGTCCGCTGCTCCCCCGTCCACCGCGCCCCACAGGTGCAGCACCCGTCCGGGGCGCTCCTCGCCGAGTGCCCGCAGCCACTGCTGGGGATCGGCGGTCGGCGGCCGGTCCACCACCACGGCCCCCGGCAGGGCGGTGCGCAGCGCCTCGACCAGGGTGCCGGGTCCGGCCGGGCCGAGCAGCAGCGTCGGCCCGACCGGGCCCCCGTCGGCCGGGGCGGCCAGGGAGGTCGAGGCCGTCGGGGCCGTCGGGGCCGTCGGGGCGGTCGGGGCCGCGGTGGCCTCCGGCGCCGGGCGTGGTTCCCAGACGATCCGGCGCACGCAGTCCGGCAGGGTCCGGGAGTTGGCCTCGGCCAGGTCGAGCGCCACGATGTGCTCGTCGAGTTCGCCATCGAGCAGGCGCCCGCGCAGCGCGGTGCGCTGGATCTTGCCGCTGGTGGTGCGCGGGAACTCGGCCGCCGGCACCGGCAGCACCAGGACGGGGGCGGGCTGCCGGCGGGCTGCCAGCAGACGGCGGACCTCGGCGGCCACCGGGGGTGCGGGGGCCGCCGGGTCGCTCGGCACGTAAGCGATCACCAGCTGCTCGGTGCCGGTGCGTTCGTCCGGGACCCCGAAGGCGGCGACGTGCCCGGACCGTACCCCCGCCACCGAGGCGACCACGTCCTCCAGTTCGTGGCAGAAGTGGTGCACCCCGTTGACGATGATGATCTCCTTTCGACGGCCGGTGAGCACCACCTCCCCGTCGGCCAGGAAGGCGAGGTCCCCGGTGTCGAACCAGCCGTCGCCGACGAAGGCTTCGCGGTCGGCGGCCGGGTTGTTCAGGTAACCGGGCGTCACCCGGCCGGAGTTGACCTGGAGCCGGCCCACCCGGTGCTCGGGCAGCGCCCGGCCGTCCTCGCCGGCCACCCGGATCCGGGTGCCGGGCGCGGGCCGCCCCATGCTGAGGAAGGCGGTGCCGCGCTCCGGGGAGTCCGCGGCGGCGGGCACCAGCCGGCCGCTCAGCGAGTCGGTGCGCACCAGGCGGCGGGCGCCGTCCTCGTGGTAGCGCTTGTAGGTGATGACGGTGCAGGTCTCGGCCATGCCCCAGCCCAGCAGCACATGGTCGGCCCGGACGCCGAACGGCCCGGTGGCGGCCAGGAACTCATCCAGCACCGCCTCGGTGCACTGCTCCCCCGCGTTGATCAGGGACTTGACCGAGGAGAGGTCCCAGTGCCGGTCGGGGCCGGCCGCCCGCACCGCCTCGGCGACCAGCCGGTAGCCGAAGTTGGGCGACCAGGAGTGCGCGCCCCGGTAGCGCTCCAGCGTGTCCAACCAGACCAGTGGGTCGGCGAGGACCAGCTCGGTGGGCACCTGCACCTGGTCGGCGGCCAGCACCACGTCCCGCAGGTGGAACATCAGCAGCCCGGCCACGTGGTCCAGCGGCAGCCAGTTGACGGTGACGTCCTCGGGGGTGCTGCCCTGGGCGACCGCGCCGGCCACGTACTCCAGGATGCCGCGGTGGGTGATCTGCACGGCCTTGGAGCGACCGGTGCTGCCGGAGGAGAGCTGGAGGATCGCGACATCACCCGGGTCGGGGGCGTACTCGGCGCCGGCGGGGGCTGTCTCGGCGCCGGCACTGACGGGCGGTGCGCCGTCGTCGGCGGGCCGGTCGACCGCGATGACCCGCAGGCCGGGCGCCGGGTAGAGCTCGCCGAGCCCCGCCAGACCCGCCACCGCCGGACCGGCGGCGAGCACCGGCGGCTCCTCCAGGGTCTGCCAGGCGTGCCAGAGCTTCTCCAGGACGGGGTCGGGCTGGTCGTACGCCGGTGGGCGGGCCACCGTGACCGGTTGCACCCCGCCCAGCAGGCAGGCCCACAGGGCGGTGAAGTAGTCCTCCGGCTCCGGCACTTGGAGGATCACCCGGTCCCCCGCCCGCAGTCCCGCGGCGGTCAGCAGGGCAAGGGTCCGCCGGGCCCGCTCCAGCAGTCGGCGGTAGGTCAGCCTGGTCGCCCCGCCGCCGGCCCGGACCAGGTGCAGGCCGCGCTCGGGGTGCTGCTCGGCGGCGCGCAGCAGTGCCTCGGGCAGCGTCCGGGGCGCGTCCGGGGCCGGCTCGGGCAGCGGGACGCCGACCGCCTCGGTCCCGACGTCCTCGGCGACTTCCCCCTCGGAGGCGGCGTCCTCGGGAACGGAGTCCTCGGAGGCGGCGTCCTCGGGAGCGGCCGTGGCGCTGTCCGGGGCGGGGCCGGCGGCCGTCCCGGGATCGCCGAAAGGCCGCCAGTGCGCGGTGAGTTCACGCAGGTGGCGCAGGGCGGGAGCGGGCTCGGCCGGCGGCCGGACCGTGGCGGCGGCCAGGGCGACGCGGTCGGGCTCGCCCTCCGGGGTGCGGACGATGCCGTCCAGGAGGTGCACCTCGGCGCCCGGGTCGGCCTCCCACAGGGCTGCGGTGGCCCGGCGGCGCAGTGCGGCCGGGTCGGTGTCGACGGCGGGCACCAGGTAGGCCAGCAGGCCGGGGCGACCGTCGGCGCGCTCGACCGGCAGCAGTGCGCAGTCGGCGACCTCGGGACGCAGCAGCAGCCGGGCCTCCAGGGCACGCAGCCGGGCGCGGTCGGAACCGGTGGGGCTCATCAGCGACGGCACCTTTCGGATCGGTGCGGGGCGTGCACGGGTACGGCGGCCCCGGGGTGCGGAGGGTGGGCGGATCGGGGTGGCCTGCCGCCTTGTGGGCGTCGGCGGATCCGGTGGCGCGGTACTTGCGGGTGCGGTGCGGGGCTGTGCCGTACGGCGCGCGGGGCTGCGCGGTGCGGCACGCGGGGCTGCGCGGTCGAGCGGGCCGGGCGTTTCAGCGGTTGCCGGACCCGGCCTTCCGGGACCAGGTGACGTGGGCCAGGAAGCCCAGCGCCAGCACGATCGGGACGGCGTGCGAGACGCCGACCACGGTCAGCGGGCTGAGCAGCGCCAGCAGCGATCCGCTCAGCAGCATCCCGGTGCCCATGCCGACGTTCTCGGCGGAGGCGAGCAACCCGAAGGCCTGACCGCGCCGTTCATCGGCGAGGGCCTGGATCCGGGTGGTGTACGAGATCTCGGTGAAGCCGTCGCCGAGCCCCGCGCCGATCGCCACCAGCAGGAACAGCGGGGTCGGCAGCCCGGTGAAGACCAGGATGAAGCAGCCGGACATCAGGCAGGTGCCCAGCGCGAAGGCCCGCTCGCCCGGTTCGATGCCCCGGCGCAGCAGGAGCCGGGAGACCAGTTGCTGGGCGCCGAGGTTGCCGACCGCCCAGGTGGCCCAGAACATGCCCAGCAGCGCGGCCGGGTTGCCGGGGTCGTGCTGGTTGGCGAAGACCGGCAGGCCGATGTTGTGCGCGGCCGAGCCGAAGGCGTCCAGCAGCCGGATCGCTGCCATCGCACCCACCACGGGGGCGGCGCGGAGCACGACCAGGGCCTGCCACCGACTGCCGAATCGTTTCGTCTTTCCGACGGCCTCAGCGGCACCCGGGCCAGCGGCACCCGGGTCAGCGGCACCCGTGGGCTCCTCGACCGCCTCGGGCCGGGTGCGCAGCGGCAGTCGGGCCACCACGAGGGCGAACACCACGAAGCTGGCCGCGTCGATGAGCAGCGCCGCCCTAAACCCGGCCCAGGCGACCACCACACCGGCGGAGGCGAAGCCGAGCACCATGGCGGCCGAACGGCAGCTCGCCATCAGGCTGTTGGCGCGGGCCCGGCGCTCGGAGCCGACCATCTCCGGGATGCTGGTGCGCAGCGCGACAGCGCACACCGCGGCCGCGCCGCCGAACACCAGCGCCAGCGGGTAGAGCACCGGGATCCGCGCGGAGACCGGGGCGAGGGCCACCATGACCAGCGCCACCGCCTGGGCCAGCGCGCAGCCCGTCATCAGCCGTCGCCGGTCGGTCCGGGCCACCAGCCGCCCGGCGAGCAGCCCGCCGGCGAAACCACCGGTCAGCCGCAGGATCAGGTACCCGGCCGTGCCGAGCGCGTTGCCCGCCGCCTCGTACGCGAACAGGCTGAGCGCCACCAGGTCGAGCTGGCTCCCGTAGCTGGACAGGGCGTCACCCAGGGCCAGCCGGTAGAACACCCGGGGCAGCTTCTCGGTGGTCTGGTGCGGTACTTGCTGTGCAGTGTCCGGCACCGGTCCCCCAGGAACGCCGCTTCGGTCAGTTCAGTGTCACATTGCACGGCAATGTAGGGATCCACCCGGCGACAGATCAAGAGCTTGATCGTCCACTGTCCGAAAGACCGTGCCTTCGGCCGATCCGGAACCATCGTTCCGGCCAGGCTGGCGAGTTGGCGCCGGTCCACCCCGCTTCCAGGGCCGTCGGCCCCGGGGCGCGGACACGATGTGCCTCGAAGCCGGTCTCCGGGTCACGGAAAACGGGGCGATCGCTCCTGCGCATGACGACGGCCGCACCGGACGCGGCAGTGGCCGGCGCGCCGATCAGGTCGTCACCGTGCCGCGGCTCGGCCGCGCTTCCGCCTTGCTCGACCACCGTGCTCCTCGATCGACGGATACCTCGCTACCCCGGTGCAGGGCTTCCCCTCATAGAAGATTTGATCTTCCATGAGGAGACTTGCGAATGCACCCGATCCGATGGAGGGGTTCCATGCGATTGATCTCAAGTGGCCCGCACCATGCCACGTTCGAATTCGGCGACCTGCAGGTGACCTCGTTGCGAGACGGGTACATCGACATGCCGCCGACCCGGCTGCGCGACGAGGACGGATGCCCGCTCGATGAGCTGCCGGCCACCGTCCCACTGGTCGGCGACAACCTGCGACTGTCGGTCAACGCCTTCTTCGTCACCGACGGCACGCGCTCGGTCCTCATCGACACCGGCGCGTCCGACAACTGGCACGAACCCACCATGGGGCTGATCTACCACGCGCTCGACGAAGCCGGTATCGACCGCGCGCACATCACCGATGTGGCCATCACCCACGACCACCAGGACCACGTGAGCGGCCTGATCGCGCCGGACGGCTCGGAGGCGTTCGCCCGACTCGAGCGCGTGTGGATCGGCGCGGGCGACACCTCGGTGTTCACCGGGCGGCTCGAACCGATCCGCGACCGGGTCGTACCCGTGTCGGAGCAGGTCGCGGTCAACGCCTGGACCACCGCCGTCCCGACCCCGGGCCACACTCCCGGTCACACCGTCTACGACGTCCGGAGCCGCACCGGTCACCTGCTCGTCTGGGGCGACACCGTTCACGTTCCCACGCTCCAGTTCGAGCGGCCGAAGGTGTCCTGGGAGTTCGACGGCGACCAGTCCCGGGCCCGCGCCGCGCGAGCGGCCCTGCTCGAACAGCTCAGCCGGCCGGACCACTTCGTCGCCGGCGCGCACCTCGACTCACCCGGCATCGCCCGCGTGACCCCCTCCGGCGACGGCTACGCGCTGGAGTACCTCGCACCACCGATCGGCTGATCGAGCGCGGTCGGCTCCGGGCCGACCGCGCTCGCGAACTCCGGCGGGCGGTGGGCGCCACCGTGCCAGTGACGCCCACCGCGCCGGACGTCGCCTCCGCACCCTCGATCGGACGTCACGGGACGTCGCCGTGGAGGAGGTCCGAACCGGCCTGCCGGGCCCGGATCAGCTGGGGGAGCCGGTCCAGATGACGTTCTTGCGCTCCAGTCCGCTGCCGTAGTTGAACTCGACGGAGAACCGGTCGGCCGCGCCGTTCGGCAGGGCGTACGCGGTCACGCCGACGGCCTCCCGGCCCGGCCCGAGCGAGCCGCCGAGCAGCTTCTGCCGGGAGCTCCCGTCGATCAGCGAGGTGACGAGGGCACCGTTCGCGTCCCAGACGAAGGGCAGCCCGGATCCGTAGAGCGAGACGTCCTTGGAACCGGTGTTGACGACGGTGATCTTCACCTGGATGATCTTGGCGTTCTTGGGCGCCTCGAACACGGTCTCGTTCGGGACGTACGGCTCCGGCGGGGCCATGGTGACCTTCAGTCCGTCCCCGTACGTGTAGGACTGGCCGAACTCCAGGCGCCGGGCCTTCTCGTCGGCGGCCTTCGCCTGCTGCTCCTCCTCGATCTTCTTCTTCGCGGCGTCGAGCCGTTCCTTCGCCTTCGCCAGCCGTTCCGCCGACGCGCGCTCCTCCTCGTCCGCCCGAATCTGGGCGGCCCTCGACGCCGCCTTGCGGTCCTCGTTCGCCGCGTGCACCCCCAGCGCGAAGAACGCCCCGGTGCCCGCCGAGACGAGCAGGCCCACGACGCCCAGGACGACGCCCGCGAGCGCCATTCCCCGGTTGGTCGCCTGGCCCTTGCGCGCGTAACCCAGGCCGATGATGCCGAAGACCAGGGCGAGCAGGGCCGGCAGCCAGGACAGCCAGAAGAACACCAGGACCAGGCCGAGGACGACCCCGACGATCCCGAGCACCATCGCCGCGGTGCCCAGGCCGTTGCGGGGCTGCGGCGCGGCCACCGGGTACTGCGGCCAGTACGGCGCACCCGGGTACCCGCCGGGGCCACCGGCCGGGGCAGCGAACGGCGAAGGGGCGCCGGCCGCCGGGTCGCCGGCCGGGGCAGCGAACGGCGAAGGGGCGCCGGCCGCCGGGTCGCCGGCCGGCGGCACGAACGGCGTGGTGGCTCCGACGGCGGCGGGCGCGGGGGCCGGGGCGGGCGCGAGTACCTCACCCTGCGCCGGGGCCTCGCCCTGCGCAGGGGTCGGCGGCGGCGACTCCGGCTCGGCACCGGCACCGGCACCGGCACCGGCACCGGCACCGGCACCGGCACCGGCACCGGCATCGGCATCGGCATCGGCATCGGCATCGGCATCGGCATCGGCATCGGCCGGAGCGTCAGCGGGAGCAGGGGACTTGGCAAGCGAGACGGCGTCAGCGGGCGCAGGCTCCACGGCGGGGCCCGGGGCCTCGCCCTGCTCCGGAGCCTCGCTCTGCCCCGGGGTCAGCGGCGTCCTCGGCTCGGCGCCGGCGGGCGCCTCCCCGGGCTGCGGGCTGTCGGGCGGGACAGGAACGGTCATACGGGATCCTTCGGGAACGTCGGGATGGTGAGCGGCTTTCCGCCCCGGGCCGAGGTCCCTCCGTGGTTCCCCCCGCACCGACGGCCCGACCTCCGCGAGACGCGCACCGGTCCGGGCCGGACCCGGGCGTCGGCATCCCGGGACGGGAGCGCGGCAGGGTCGGCGACTGATCAACATACAGGTGTCCGATAACGGTTCCGTCACCGCGGTGGCCGCCACGGCCCGGTACCGGCCGACGTCCTTCGCCCGCGGAGCGGTCCGGGGAGCGGTCCGGGAAGCGGTCCGGGGAGCGGTCCGGGAAGCGGTCCGGGAAGCTCCGGGGAACGGTCCGGGGAAATTCGCTTGCCGTCGGCCCCGGCAGTGGATGCAATGTCCCGCGTGATCACGCAGGCGAGCCCGCCGCGCCGGTCGGCGGTCCCGGAACCGGCCCGCCCCCGACCGCTTCCGCGTCCCGCACACCGACTGACGGACTCACCGGCTGACAGGCCGGCCGACTCACCGCCTGACGGACTCACCGACTCACCGACTGCTGGAGAGCCCACCCACGAAGCCTGACGGATCGTTTTCGGTCAGGTGCACCGATCATCCGATCAGGATCTATCGGCGGACTGATCACCACCGCTAGGGTGCGGCGCATTCCCGCAGTTACGCCCGCCCGCGCCGCCCCAGCGGCGCGGAGCCGACCGATCGGACCGGTGTCGCCGTGACCAGGACCTTCCGCCAGCTGATGACCCGGATGGGACGGGCGGCCGCCACGGTCGCCGTGCTCGCGGCCGCCCTCACCGGCACGGCGGCGGCCGGCACCGCCTCCGCCACCGGCGGCTGGAGCTGCTCCGGGGCGCCCGTCCCGAGCGGCTACGTCATCACCATGTACGACCCCGGCGGCTGCAACAACCACGGCGCATGGTTCCAGCGGCCCGCCCAGAACCGGCTGTGGACCTGCTCCGGCTCCCCGATCGTCTCCGGCTACGTACTGACGAACTACGACGTCAGGGGCTGCAGCGGCGTCGGCGCCTGGTTCCACGAGCAGGTCCGCAACGGCATCTGGACCTGCCCGTACTCGCCGATCCCGGCCGGCTACCGCAGCACCAGCTACGACGCCCGCGGCTGCGCCGGCCTCGGCGCCTGGCTCACCATCAAGGCCTGAACCACCCCGGCGGGGGGCTGACCGGTCAGCCCCCCCCCGGACCGGCGGCGACGCAGAACTCATTGCCCTCCGGGTCCGCCATCACCACGTGGTGCCCGTCGAACTCCGCCAGCACCACCGCGCCCGCCGCCACCAGCCGAGCGGCCTCGGCGCGGATCCGCGCCCAGCGCTCCGCCGTGCCGCCGTGGCCCGGCACCCGGATGTCGATGTGCAGCCGGTTCTTCGCGCTCTTCGGCTCGGGGACCTCGAGGATGGACAGCCGGGGCCCGACCCCCGCCGGGTCGCAGAGCCACGCGCCGCCGTTCGCCGAGTCGTCCTCCGGCAGGTCGAACTGCGCGAGCCACTCCTCCCGCGTCCGGAACGGGGCGGGCGGCGGCTCGTCCACGTACCCGAGCGCCGTCCTCCAGAACCCGGCGAGCAGCGTCGCGTCCGCGCAGTCGAGAGTCAGATCGATTCCGATGGTCATGGCAGGACGGTACTGCGCACCGCCGACAACCACGCCCGACGGAGTTCTTGTCCGCCTCTTTCATCGCTCTGCCGAACGCCTGACGGACCCCCGGCAAGGTCGTGCCCACACCGACCACCGGACGCCAGGAGGGCACCGCGATGACCACTGACCCGATCGCCATCACCACGAACCGCTCCCGCCGGGGCGCAGGCCCGGGCCGCCTGGTGCCCGACCGTCCCCGGCCACCAGGTCGACTGCACCACGATGCGCCGCCCGCTGGTCGCCGACGAGCCGGGCCCGGGCACCATCGGCATCAGCCACGCCCTGGTGCGCCACAGCCGCCCCGGCCCGGCCCTGGGCACCGTGGCGGTCAACCCGGTTGGCCCCGGCGAGACCCTGATCGACCGCGCCGAGCAGGTGAGCGCGGCGCTCCAGGGGGTGCTGGACGACTACGACGTGCTGCTGGATCCGCGCGGCACCGGCCGCTCCGGCCGGCTGCCCTGTGACGTCACCGAGGCCGAGTACCGCTGGGCCCCGCGGGCCGGGCAGCGCGAACCCGTCGCCGACTGCGCCGACGCCGCCCCCTCCGGCGGTGCCGGGGTCGGCTTCCGGCTGCCGCCCGCCCCGGTTACCACCTGAGAGGACGCCAGGGGCCGCCCTCGGCCGGACAGGGCCTACAACCAGCCGCGCTCGTCGGCGACCCGCAGGGCCTCGGTGCGGTTGCGGCTGCCGGTCTTGGCGATGGCCGCGGAGAAGTAGTTGCGGACGGTGCCCTCGGAGAGGTAGAGCTTCCCGGCGATCTCGGCGACTCCGGCGCCGGAGCGGGAGGCGTTGAGGACGTCGCGCTCGCGGGCGGTCAGCGGAGAGGCCCCGGCGGCGAGGGTGGCGGCGGCCAGTTCCGGGTCCACCACCCGCTCCCCCGCCGCGACCCGGCGGATGGCATCCGCGAGCACCTCGGCCGGGGCGTCCTTGACCACGAAGCCGAGCGCACCCGCCTCCATGGCCCGGCGCAGGTAGCCGGCCCGGCCGAAGGTCGTCAGGATGACCACCTGGCAGCCGGGCACCTGTTGGGCGAGCACGGCGGCCGCCGCCAGTCCGTCCAGTCCGGGCATCTCGATGTCCAGCAGGGCGACGTCCGGCCGGTGCTCGCGGGCGGCCTCGACCACCTGGTCGCCGCGTCCGAGGGCGGCGACCACCTGGAAGTCGTCCTCCAGGTCGAGCAGGGCGCGCAGCGCGGTGCGGACCAGCTCCTGGTCCTCCGCGAGCAGCAGGCGGATCGTCATGTCGTCCCTTCGGGGCGGTTGCCGGGTCGGGGCTCGGGCGGCCGGACGGTGACCAGCAGTCGCCAGCCGCGTGGGTCGAGCGGGCCGGCCTCGACCGTACCGCCCGCCGCCGTGACCCGTTCCCGCAGCCCGGTCAGGCCCTTGCCGCCGCCGACCAGCCCACCGCCCGGGCCGTCGTCGCGGATCTCCACCGAGGTCGCGCTGAGCAGGACGGAGCAGCGGGCGGCGCGGGCGTGCCGGACGACGTTGGTGATGCCCTCGCGCAGCACCCAGCCGAAGAGTTCGCGGTGTTCCGGCCCGACCGCGTCGGCCGCCGAGGGCAGGTCGGCCACCACCCCGGCGGCGCGCAGCAGTTCGCGGCCGCGGGCGAGTTCACCGGTCACGGTGACCTCGCGGTAGCCGGTGACGGCGGCGCGCACGTCGGCGAGGGCCTGCCGGGACAGCTTCTCCACGGCCGTCATCTCGGCCACCGCCCGGTCCACGTCCTTGACCGCCAGCCGTTGGGCGAGCCGGGACTTGACGGTGATCGCGGTGAGCGAGTGGCCGAGCAGGTCGTGCAGGTCGCGGGCGATCCGGTTGCGTTCGGCCTCGGAGGCGAGGCGGGCGACCTCGGCCCGGGCGGCCACCAGGGCCTGGTTGGTGGCGGCGATCTCGGCGAAGGCGCCGCAGGTGAGCGAGGTGAACAGCAGGGCCAGCGCCTGGAAGCCGCCGGGCCCGGTGTGCCAGGCGGGCACCGCCCAGGGCACCAGCAGGGCGGCGAGCGCTCCGGCGGCCGCGGCCTTGAGTGCGTGGCGGCCCCACAGCACCGCGACCGCGGAGACGAGGACGGTGGCGAGGAAGAAGGCGTCCTCGTGGGCGGACGGCAGCGCGGCCAGGAACAGGGCGGCCATCGCCGCCAGCAGCGCCTCGATCCACCGCGCCCGGTACCGGCCCCCGGCGCGCCCGACGACGATCGCGAGGAGCACGTAGCAGAGGCAGAACGCGACCACCACGGCGTACCCGGCGACCGCCGCCGACCCTCCGACATTGCCGCTCATCGCCATCGCGGTGAGCGCCGGGAAGACCAGCATCCCGGCGCCCAGCAGGATCCGCCGCACTCCGCCCGCCCAGTGCAGGCCGGGCGCGGGCGAGCTCTCCTGCCCCGGAGCGCTCTCGCGGTCGAGGTCGGTCACGCCTGCGTCCTTCCTCAGGGCCGGGCGGCGAACAGCGTGCGCAGCCGCCGTCCGTTGATGACCACGGCCACCCCCAGCAGGGCGAGGCCGCACAGGCCCTGTTCGATCTTCATCCAGACCGGGAAGACGCCCGGTACGGCGATGATCGCAGCAATCGCGACCAGCATCACCCCGGAGATGATTCGCAGCCGCCGGAAGGCGCCGTGGGAGCCGCCGGCCGCACGGACGGTGAGCAGCAGGGTGACGGCGGCCCCGGCCAGCACCAGGATGCCGCGGATCCACACGGCCGGGGTGATCAGGTCGGTGTGCGAGCGGAGCGCGAAGGCGGCCACCATCGTGGCGGCGCTGAGGCCGAGGTAGGCGGCCACGCACCGCCGTACGGTACGGAAGGCCCGACGGATGTCGGGGTGGTGCAGGTCGGTGGAAGTCATGCCCTCATCGTGGCCGCCGCCCGGTGCCCGGCGGCAGTGTGCTGCCACACCCCCGCACCATGACAATTGTCAGCCGTGTCCCGCCGGGGCGTCCGCCCGCCGAACGGCCTGGTGACGGTGTTCCTGCGGCGTCATGATGAGCTGCGGCGATCAGCTGGCGGTTCGACTCGTCCTCGAAGAGCAGGAGTTCGATGACCCGGTCGGTGATCCGCCGCACCGGTCGACGGGGCCGGGGGGGGTTCTAGGCGGCGGGGTGCCATTCGGCGAGGAGGATGGTGGCGTCGTCGGTGAGGCGGCCGTTCTGGTGGTCGAGGATCGTGCGGATCAGGCGGTGCAGGGCCTCCGGTGCGGCCTCGCCGGCGGCGGTGGCGCGGACGACGGTGTCGATCAGGCGGGCCTCGCCGAAGAGTTCTCCGGACGGGCCCCGGCCGTCGGTGACGCCGTCGGTGTGGATCAGGAGGCGGTCGCCGGGTTCCAGTTGGGCGTGGTCGACGCGGAAGGTGGGGGCGGGGTACTCGGGGCCCAGGCCGAGCGGGAGTTGGGCGGGCCGGATCAGGGCGTTCGGGACGACGCGGTGGCGGCGGATGAGGAGTGGGGCGGGGTGCCCGAAGTTGGCCCAGGTGAGGCGGCCGGTGGCGAGGTCGAGTTGGGCGAAGACGGCGGTGAGCAGCCGCTCGGGCGCCCAGGTGGCGAGGGCCTGGTCCACCGCGGCGGCGATCCCGGCCAGGCCCGCGTCGATGCGGCGGGCGCAGCGGCAACTCGCCAGGGCGAGGGCCGAGGACAGGCCGGAGGCGACGTCGTGGCCCATCGCGTCGATGACGCCGAGGTGCAGGTGCCGCTCGTCCAGGGCGTGGTCGAAGGCGTCGCCCCCGATCTCGTAGGCCGGTTCCAGGACGGCGCTGGAGGTGACGTCGGTGGTGCCGATGGTCAGCGGCGGCATGAAGGCCCAGGCCAGTTCGGCCTGGAGGCTCATCGGACGGGTGCGGACCAGCTTCAGGATGGCGTCGCTGGTGGCCGCCTTGGAGGCGGTGACCAGCGCGACGAGACGCGCGAGGGTGTGGCAGCGGGAGAGGGTGGCGGCGTCGAGGGCGTCGGCGGTCAGCCGCAGGACGCCGATCCGTTCCCTGCCGTTCAGCAGCGGCAGCCACAGCGTGAGGTGGTCCTCGGAGGAGATGCGCACCGACTGGGTCCGGTAGGCCCAGCCGCCGAGGGTGTCCTCGATGCCCTCCGGGTCCCGCGTGCCCTCCCCGGCCGGCTCCGGCCCCGGGGTGGCGGGCAGCGGGACCAGGTGGATCTGCTGGACGTCGGCCAGGTAGACGGCGGCACCGGCCAGGCCCATGGTCCTGGCCGCGTGGTCCACCAGGGCGGCCAGCTCGACGGGGGCCGCCCGGTGGGCCCGGTCGAGCAGGTCGCCGAGGAGCCGGCCGAAGGCCGCGTCGTCCATACCCACCACCGTGCTCCGCACCGCGCACCCCCGCCAGCCGGTGGGCGCACCGGCCGGCGGGTGGGGCTCCGCGGCTCCGGAGGGAGGGTCTGCCCGACGGGTCTTCGCGCGCCCGGGAAAGATCCGCCGGACCGGCGCCACGGCTCAGCCGAGCCGGACCCGGGTGCACCTGGTCACGTACGGCATGGCGATCTCGTCCCGGCCGGCCACCCCGGGGTGGGTGGCGAGCAGGTGCTCGACGTCGGCGAGCAGACGGGCGCGTTCGGCCTCGGGCAGGGCGATGACGTAGCTGCGGGAGGCGACCATGTCGAGGAGGCCGGCCGGGGTGGTGGGGTGTTCCCACCGGATCTCCAGCCGCTCGGGGGCGCCGAAGGGCGCGGGCACGTCGGGTGCGCTGTCGATCTGCTGCCGGCTGGAGCGGTGCATCAGGGCGCCGAGGGCGGCGGCCCAGGGCTCGGTCTCGTCGCGGATGTTCCAGATCAGGGCGAGGGTGCCGCCGGGGGAGAGCACCCGGGCGATCTCGGGCACGGCGGTGGCCTGGTCGAACCAGTGCCAGGCCTGGGCGACCACCACCGTGTCCACGCTCGCGTCGGGCAGCGGGATGCGTTCGGCGCTGCCGGCCCGCACCGCCGCCTTGGGGACGGCGGCGGCGAGCCGGTCGCGCATGCCCCGGTCTGGTTCGACCGCGACCACGTCCAGTCCGGCGTCGACCAGCAGCCTGGTCAGCTTGCCCGTCCCGGCGCCCAGGTCGAGCACCCGGCGGGCCTCGCGCGGTACGGCGGAGCCGATCAGTGCCTGCGGGTAGCCGGGCCGGCCGTGCTGGTAGGAGGAGGCGGCGAGGCCGAAGGAGCGGGCGCGCAGCCGTCCGGCCCAGTGGCGGGTCGCGCCCTGCCTGGTCATTCCGCAGGCCCGGCCGATCTCCTCCCAGGTGGCGTGGCGGCCGCGGCGCAGTTCCTCGACCAGTTCGGTGCGCCGTTCCTCCAGTGCGTCGATCGTGCGGGACAGCCGCCGCAGGCCGTCCAGTCCGCCGTCGCCCGCCACGTCCTCCGCCACCCGTCGACCGGGGTCATCGATGTCCATGGCCCGCACTCTAGGGACCGGACGGAGGCCACGTCAACGACCATTGCCCAATAGGGCAACAGATGTTGCGGCACTCCGAGGCGCGCGCCACGTCCCCCGGAGGAGTGATCAACTGGCCCCGGCGGCCGGACGTAGCACGAACTCGCTCCCGATCGTGGCGACTTGGCCCGGAAACCCTTCACATGAGCGAATCCCGGCCGGGTTGCCGGTGCGCGGGCGGCCGGGCGAGAAGCCTGGTGACCGGGCGGTGACCGAGCGGACTGCAACAGGTGTGCGAGATGTCTGGCATGTCCGGCAAGTTGCCACAAGTCGGTTGACGGACAGTATTTTTGAGTTTCGGTCAGGATGTCCTGAACTTGGCTATGCTGCAGCACCACGCCTCCGGAGCCGGTCGTCGCCCGTCCCCGTTCTGTTCCGATCGTTTGAGGATTGCCGAATGCTTCGAGCTGGATCGTCATCCGCCAGACGGCGCCCCGCGCCCCTGCTCGGCTGGCTGCTGCCCACCGCCGTGATGGCGGCGGCGGTCGCGGTCGCCGCGGTGGTGGTGTCCGCCGGAGCCCGGGCCCAGGTGCTGTGGTGCGGGGCGACGGCCACCGTGCTGGTCGCCGTGGTGGCCGCCGAATCCGCCCGCCGCGGGCGGGCCCTGGCCGAACTGAGCGACGAACACACCCGCCAGGTCGACCTGTTGAACCGCAAGCTGGCCGGGCAGGAGGACGAGATCGAGCGGATGGCCACCGGCGAGCTGCGCCGACTGGTCGGCGGCGCCCGGTACGGGTCGTCCATCGACGTGCTGCTCCAGCCCTTCCAGCGCCCCAACGCGCTGCTGTCGCAGAGGTTCCGCCGCTCGCTGGAGCTGGTGGTGCGCGGCATCGCCCAGGCCGTCGACGACGAGGTCAGCCGGCGCGACTCCGCCGAGCGCGCCTTCGTCAACCTGGCCCGGCGGGTGCAGGCGATCATCCACCGCCAGGCCAAGGACCTGCGGGAGATGGAGGACCGGCACGGCAACGACCCGGCGGTCTTCGACGACCTGCTGCGCCTGGACCACGGCAACGCCCTGGTCGGCCGCCTCGCCGACTCCATCGCCGTGCTCTCCGGCGCCCGGCCCGGCCGCCAGTGGACCCGACCGATCGCCCTCTACAGCGTGCTGCGCGGCGGGATGTCCCGGATCCTCGAGTACCAGCGGGTCGACCTCCACCCGGTGGCCCAGATCTCGGTCACCGGCCCGGCCGTCGAACCCCTGATCCACGCGGTGGCCGAACTGCTCGACAACGCCACCCGCTACTCCCCGCCGCACACCCACGTCCACCTGAGCGCCTCGGAAGTGCAGAGCGGGATAGCGATCGAGGTCGAGGACGGCGGGCTCGGGCTCACCGACGAGGCCCGGATCCGGGCCGAGCGCTCGATGCGCGAGGCCATGGTCTCCAAGGACTTCGACGACCTCACCGAGTCCCCCCGACTGGGCTTCGCCATCCTCGGCCGGCTCTGCCAGGCGTACGGCTTCCAGGTGTCGCTGCGCCGCTCCGCGTACGGCGGCGTGCGCGCCGTCCTGGTGGTGCCGCAGGAGCTGCTCACCACCGCTCCCCCGACCGGGCGCGCACACGGCATCGGCGCCTTCTCCGGCCCCCGCCCGCTCCCGGCCAACCCGCCCCGGCACGCGGCCCCGGCCCGCCCCTGGGGCGCCCGGACCACCGGCACCGGCCCGTCCACCGGGCTGGGCCAGACGCCCGGGCTCGGGCAGACCGCCGGGCTCGGGCAGTCGGCAGGTGTCGGGCCGTCCTTCGGCTCGACCAGCCCGTGGGGGCCGCCGCCGTCCGGCCCGACCGGCGGGGACGACGAGGTGATCGTCACCGAGCGCACCGCGAACGGCCTGCCCCAGCGCCGCCGCAGCAACGTCACCGGCCGGGCCGCCTTCGCCACGCCCGCACGCGGCACCACCGCCCAGCCCAGCGGCCCGACGGCCGGACCCGCGGCCGGACCGGCCGCACCGGCGCCGCGCCCCAAGAAGCAGCCCGGCCTGTGGCTGGAGGCCTTCATGGAGGGCTACAAGGGCACCGGCGGCACCGGGAAGAGCACCGGCCCCGGCAGCACCAGGTCGAACAGCGACACCGGGCCCGGCAGCACCGCACCGAACAGCGCCGGACAGACCAGTAGTGAAGAGACGGCAGGGAAAGGCGAGCAGTGATTCCGCACCGCAGCAACATGGACTGGATCCTCAACGACCTCGCACACAGCGTCCCGTACGTGCGCCACGTCATCGTGCTCTCCGCCGACGGCCTGCGGATCGCCCAGTACGGCGCCGACCCGGACACCGCCGACCGGCTGGCCGCCGCCTGCGCCGGACTGCAGAGCCTGGCCGCCGCCGTCGGACACGAGTTCCCGCACGGCAACGGCGCGATGAAGCTGGTCGTCATCGAGGTGGACGGCGGCTATTTCTACCTGATGTCGGCCGGTGAACGCGCCTACCTCGCCGTGCTCGCCGACGAGGGCGTGGACGCCGGTCTGGTCAGCCACCAGATGCGCGACCTGGTGGACCGGATCGGCGAGCACCTCTCCACCCCGCCGCGCAACCCGGAGGCGGTCGCGTGACCCGGCCCGCGACGAAGCGCCACGCGACGACCCGGCCCGCGGACCCGGGCCCCGGGGCGGGCACGTGAACGAGCACAGTGAGGCAGTGACATGACCGCCGAGCAGGGCGGCGGCTGGGACGGACCCGAGCCCGATCGCCTGTACGTGATCACCCGGGGCCGCAGCGGCCCCTCCGGGCCGGGCGTCTTCGACCTGGTCACCCTGATCGTCTCCCTCGCGGAACCGACCCCCGCCATGCAGCCCGAGCACGCGGCCATCCTGCGCCTGTGCCGCTCGCCGCTCTCGGTGGCGGAGGTCTCCGCCTATCTCGAACTGCCCACGAGCGTGGTCACCGTCCTGCTGGCGGACCTGCTCGACGACGGGCACATCGAGGCCCGCGCCGCGATCCCGGCGGCGGAACTCCCCGACCGTGCCCTGTTGGAGGCGGTGATCCATGGACTTCAGCGGCTCTGACACGGTCGTCGGCCCGGCGAGCACGGACCTGCTGCCGAACACCGTCACCACGGCGGTCAAGGTGGTGATCGTCGGCGGGTTCGGGGTCGGCAAGACGACCCTGGTCGGCGCGGTCAGCGAGATCCGCCCGCTGACCACCGAGGAGACCATGACCCAGGCCGGGGTCGGTGTGGACGACCCCACCGGGGTCGAGCGCAAGACCTCCACCACCGTCGCCATGGACTTCGGCCGGATCAGCATCAGCGACAAGCTCGTGCTGTACGTCTTCGGCACCCCCGGGCAGGAGCGGTTCTGGTTCCTCTGGAACGGCCTGTTCGAGGGGGCGCTCGGCGCGGTGGTGCTGGTGGACACCCGTCGGCTGGAGGTCAGCTTCGAGGTGATCGGCCGGCTGGAGGACCGCGGCGTGCCCTTCGTAGTGGCCGTCAACGGCTTCCCGGAGGCGCCCAGTTACCCGCTGGACGAGCTGCGCCAGGCGCTCGACCTGCCCGCCGAGGTGCCGATCATCGCCTGCGACGCCCGCAGCCGGGAGTCCAGCCGGGACACCCTGATGACGCTGATGCGCTACCTCTACGAACTGGCCGCGCCGCCCGTCGGCTGACCGCCCACCACCCCTCCGCCGACCACGTCCGACTCCGCCCCACGCCCCTAAGACCTGCGACCCTGCGACCCTCGCGACCGGAGACCTTGTGACCACCCCGTTCCCCGACGACGCCGCCCCCGTCCCGCCGCCCGGCTGCCCCGCCCACGGGCGCGCGATCGAGCCGGTCGGCCCCGGCGGACTGCGCCGGCTCTACGGCCCGGAGGCAGAGGCCGACCCGGCGGGCCTGTACGAGAAGCTGCGCGCCGAGCACGGCGACGTCGCCCCGGTGCTGCTGCACGGCGACCAGCGGGCCTGGCTGATCCTCGGCCACGGCGCCAACATCACCGCGATGCGCACCCCCTCGCTGTTCTCCCGCGACTCCCGGCTGTGGAGCGCCTTCCGCAACGACGAGGTGCCGCCCGACTCCCCGCTGCTGCCGGTGCTCGCCTGGCAGCCGATCTGCGTGTTCGCCGACGGCGAGGAGCACCGCCGACTGCGCAACGCCGTGCTGGACGGCCTGAACGGCTTCGACCGGCGCGGCATCCGCCGCCACGTCCGCCGCTTCACCACCGACCTGGTCCAGGTGGTCGGGCCGACCGGCCGGGCCGAGCTGATCACCCAGTTCGCCGAGCACCTGCCGATGCTGGTGATGACCAAGCTGCTCGGCATGCCGGACGAGTACGGCCCCCAACTCGTCAACGCCGCACGGGACCTGATGAAGGGCACCGAGACGGCGATCGCCAGCAACGAGTACGTGGTGGCCAGCTTGCGCCGCACCATCGCGATCAAGCACGAGTCCCCCGGCGACGACCTGACCAGCCGGCTGCTCGCCCACCCGGCCAGGCTCAGCGACGACGAGGTGATGGAGCACCTGCGGGTGGTGCTGCTGGCCGCCAACGAGACGACCGTCAACCTGATCGCCGACTCGCTGAAGATGGTGCTCACCGACCCGCGCTTCCGCGCTCACCTGTCCGGGGGCCAGATGACCCTGGGCGAGGCGCTCGACCAGGTGCTCTGGGACTCCCCGCCGATGTCCCTGGTCGCCGGGCGCTGGGCGACCGCCGACACCGAGCTGGGCGGCCAGCAGATCCGGGCCGGGGACCTCCTGCTACTCGGCCTCGCCGCGGGCAACGTCGACCCGGTGGTCCGGCCCGACCTCACCACCCCGCTGTACGGCAACCGCTCCCACCTGTCCTTCGGGGCCGGGCCGCACGAGTGCCCCGGCCAGGACATCGGACGGCACGTCGCCGAGGCCGGCATCGACATCCTGCTCACCCTCCTCCCGGACCTCCGACTGGCCGTCCCCGAGGAGGAGCTGACCTGGAGCTCGGCCTGGATCTCGCGCCATCTCACCGCGCTGCCGGTGGAGTTCACCGCCCACGAGATCGAGCCCGACCCGGAGTCGGTGGCCGAGGCCGAGCGGGTGAAGGAGGAACGGGAGCTGGCGGCCCGGGCCCTGGAGGCCGCCCAGCGGGCCGCGGCCACCCCCGTTCCCCCAGCCGCCGCCACCGTCCCGGCGCAGCGGCGCAACTGGTGGGACGTGCTCACCGGCCTGTTCCGACGCTGACCCCGCCCGGCGCGGGCGGGGGGCGCCGCTCCCCCGCCCGCCCTTCGGCAGGAGGCGCCCGGACCGGGCCGGGTCCGGCCGGACGCGGAAGCCTCGATCCGGCCGACCGTAGCGGGCCGTCGTGCGGGCCGGGGCGCGGGGTGCGCCCCGGCCCGGGCCTCCGGATCCGCCGTCGACTGGTCCGGATGCCGCTCTGCGCGTGCAACGTGACGGATCCGCGGCGACGTTGAGGAGATGAACACCGTCATCGTGCTCGAACCCGACACTCCGACCAATGTCCGGCTCCTCGGCCCCGACCATGAGCCGGCCGACCCGGAGAACCCCGTGCGCCGGGCGCACTCCGCCCCGGCGGACGACTCCGGCCTCTGCGGTCCGCTCACCCTGTGCGGCCTGGACGCCTCCGACATGACCGTCGCGCCGCACCGCACCACCGACGACGGCCGGCCGTGGCCGTACTGGAACGCGTGCACGGCGTGCCACACGGCCGGGGAGGGCGCGGAGGGGACGGCCCCGCCGACCGGCGACCCGGGCGCGTAGGCGCCCCCGGGCAGCGCGGCGGGCGTCCGCCACCGGGTTCACCAGGGGACGGTCCGGCCGAAGCGGTCCAGGTAGGCCAGGCCGGGCGTGCCCAGTCGGGAGAGCAGGACGTCCACCAGCAGGGGGACGGTCTCCTCGATGGTGAACGGCGCGTCCGGACCGCCCAGGTCGGTGCGGATCCAGCCCGGCGCCAGGAGGACGAAGGAGCGCCGCGTCCCACTTCGCCGGGCGGCGAAGCTCCGCAGGAACATGTTCAGGGCCGCCTTGCTCCCCCGGTAGAGCTCGCGGCCCCCGGTCGTGTTGTTCGTGATGCTGCCCTGTCCGGAGGTCATCGCCCCGATGAGTCCGGCCGGGGGGACCAGGTCTTCGAGGGCTTCGATGACGCGCATCGGGCCGAGCGCGTTGGTGACCATCACCTCGATGAAGTCGGCCGTCGGGACGGCGCCGACGGGTGTCCGCTCATGGCTCGCGGTGCCCGCGTTGACGAAGAGCACGTCGAGTCGGCGGTGCGCCAGGCGTTCGCGCAGCGGGGGCAGGTGGGCGGGGTCGTTGACGTCGAGGTGCTCGACGGTCACCCGCCCGTCCGCCTGGTCCGCGAGCTCGTGCAGCGGCGTGCGGGCGGTGGGGTCACGGACGGTGCCGACGACGTGCCAGCCCCGGTCGAGGAACTCCGCTGCCATCGCGTGGCCGAGGCCCCGGGAGGCCCCGACGATGAGTGCGGTCGGTGGGTGTTGTTCGGTACCAGCCGATGACATCCGGTGTCATCTCCGTTCTTCGAGTCCGTGCTTCGAGTCCGTGCTTCGGACGTCGTGCTCCGGAGTGTTCCGTCCGCACCGTGTCTCGGGCGAGCCACCGGCGCGTTTTCGTACGATTGCCCGCATGAATAGGGCGCTGATGACGGAATCCGCTGCACTGCAGCCCGACGACGTACGAATCATCCGGGCGTTGCAGATCGCGCCGCGAGCCTCGTTCGCCGCGATCGCGACCGCCCTCGGGCTGACCGAGGGAAGCGTCAACCGGCGGTACCGCCGTCTGCGCGCCGACGGGGTCATCCGGGTGGCCGGCATGGTCAACCCGGGCGCCCTGGGGCAGAGCAGGTGGCTGGTGCGACTGCGCTGCCGCCCGGGCAGTGTGGTGGCGATCGCCGACGCGCTCGCCGAGCGGGCCGACGTCAACTGGGTGGCCCTCGGCGCGGCGGGCTGCGAGATCACCTGCGCGACCCAGTCCCGGACCAGGGAACAGCGCGAGGACCTCCTGGGGCAGCGGCTTCCCCGTACGGCCGCGGTGCTCGACATCAACGCCTTCGCCGTCCTCCGCCAGTTCCTCGGCGGCCGCGGCCACTACTGGTCCGCCCTGCAGGGCACGCTGACCCCAGAGCAGGAAACCGCGCTGGGGAGCAGCGGGCCCCCCTTCACCGAGGCTCCCGTGGTCAGCCGCGAGCCGCTGCGGCTCACCCCCGAGGACGAGCGGATGCTCGACGTGCTCGCCGCGGACGGCCGTGCCAGTCTGGTCGATCTCGCCGCGGCGGCCGACCTCACTCCGGGGCGCGTCGCACGGCGCCTCGAAGTCCTGCTCCAGCAGCGGGCCGTCCACATCGACGTGGAGATCGCCGCCGCGGCCCTGGGCTACCACGCGCGCGCGAACCTCTGGCTCCGGGTGCACCCGTCGGCGGTGAAGAGCGTGGGCCGCGCGCTCGCGCAGGAGCCCGAGACCGCCTTCGTCGCGGCCGTCTCCGGCCCCTGGAACCTCCACGCCGTCGCGCACTGCCGGGACCTCGACGAGTTGTTCGAGTTCACGTCGGATCGCGTCGGGTCGCTGGCCGGTTTGCAGAGCATGGAGGTCTCCCCGGTGCTGAGGCACGTCAAGCAGGCCGGCACCCGGCTCGTCGACGACCGCCTCGTCGATCCGTCCGCCGCCCGCGCGCGGCGCTGAGCGGGCGCGTCCGCCTGCCGGGCCGCGTCCCGCCCGCCCTTCGGGCCGTCAGTCGTGCCCGTCGGCGCGGCGCCGACGGAGGGTGAAGGTGTCGACCGGGGTGAGGTCCCCGTACGGGCCGTCGAAGGTGTAGTAGGTGACCCGCATCGTGGTGGTGCCCCCGCGCCGGTCGCCGGGGTCGACCTCGAAGGCGGCGAAGCCATGGGTGTGGGTGCGGTCCTGGTAGGCGGCCCAGGGGGCGTCCTCGGTGAGCCAGACCGACTCCCGGTACGGCGCGCCCGGGGCGGGCTCGGGCTCCAGGCCGATGACCACCCGGCCCTGGGGGCGTTCGAACAGGTCGTCCTGGGTGGTGGCGGCGTTGCCCCCGGCGCCGATGATCATGTGGACGGTGCCGAGGCCGGTGTCGGCCACCCGGGGGTCGGTGCCGGTGGGCACCGGGGTGCGGGTGTCGTTCGGCAGGGTGCCGCGGACGGGGTGGGAGCGCTCGTAGTAGTGCTCGTGGCCGCTGACCACCAGGTCGACCCCGTAGGCGTCGAACAGCGGGCCCCAGGCCTCGCGCACGCCGAGGTCGCTGCCGGAGCCGTGCTTGGAGCTGGAGATCATCGGGTGGTGCATGCAGACCACGATCCAGTCGATCGCCCGGTCGCTCCGGGCCATCCGCAACTCCCGCTCCAGCCATCGCTGTTGGGCACCACCGGAGTAGCCTCGCAGATACGTCTCGCCGGAGTTCTGGATGGCCACGTCGTCGTTGGCGAGGCTGATGAACCGCACCGAGCCGACCGTGAAGGCGTACCACATGCCCCGGGTCTCCTGGTCGCGGTCGGCGGTGGAGTCGGGGAGGGTGAAGTAGGTCTGGTAGCCGGCGGCGCCGATCGGGCCGTTGCCGCTCTCGTTCTCGTGGTTGCCGGCGCAGGGCATCCAGGGGCGCAGCCGGGCCGAGCGGCTGTTGCTGATGAACCAGTCGGCCCAGGTGGCGGTGCGGCTCTGACCGTGCCGGCCACTGTAGGAGGCGTAGCAGAGGTCGCCGTTGACCAGGTTGAACAGCGGGCCGACGCGTTCCACCGCGGCGACGATGTCGGCGGCGTGCGGCGAGCCGATCTGGCTGCTCATGTAGACCGGGTAGTTGCCGAGCGGCGAGGGCATGCCCTCCGGGAAGACGAGGTGGCGGCGCAGGTTGGGGGTGGCCTGGTCGCCGAAGCTGGTGAAGGTGAAGGGGGTGCGGCCGCGCGGCGCGGTGGTGAAGCTGCCGGTCTCGGGATTCGCGCCGTCGTGTCCGGCGCTGTAGAGGTAGGTGGTGGCCGGGCGCAGGCCGGTGAGCCGGGCGTGGTGGACGTACACCTCGTCCTTGCCGAGGGCGTCGCGGTAGCTGCGGGTCTCGGCCTCGACCACCGTGCCGGGGCCGCCGCCGGGCGAGCCGAGCCGGACCAGCGGGCGGCTGACGGACTGCGGACTGATCCAGGAGACGGTCATCTCGCTGGCCGGGTCGGTGCCGAACTGGAGGTGCAGGCCGCTCACCGCGGGCGCACCGATCCGGTGCGGGCGGGCGTGCAGCAGCGGGCTCGCCGGCGGGCCGGCCGCCCCGTCGTCCGCGTTGGCCGGACCGACGGAGGCGCCCGCGCCGACCAGGGCGGCCCCGGCCGCCGACGTGCCCTTGAGAATGGACCTGCGTGCGATCGTCATGATGCTCCGTCTACCGAGTGGGGGCCGGATCGCAGCACTGTAGCGGCATGCTCATGTAAAGACGACCGTTTCGGGCCGACCTGACGGACAGGGCCTGGTTGACGGATCGTCCGGTCCGGCGAGCTCCGGCGGCGGGGCGCCGTGCGGAGTGAGCGGGATCACAGGGAACCCGGCGGGCCGGGCGGACAGGGATCGGTGTGGAACTTTCACAGCGGGCACGACTACGTGCCGGGGACCAGAGCGCACTGGCAGAGCTCTTCGACGCGCACGCCCAAGGCATCTACGGGTACGCCCTGCGGACCCTCGGGGACTGGGCGGCGGCCGAGGACGCCGTCTCGCTGACCTTCCTGGAGGCCTGGCGCCTGCGCGGCAAGCTGCGCGAGGAGGCCGAGGACCTGCGGCCCTGGTTGTTCGGCATCGCCACCAACATCCTGCGCAACACCGCACGGGCCGCCCGCCGGCACCGGGCCGCCATGACCAGGCTCCCCGAGCGGGAGCCCGTACCGGACTTCGCCGACGAGCTGGTCGACCGGCTCGACCACGACTCCCGGCTGGCCGCCGTCCAGCGGGCCCTGGCCGGGCTGCGGCGGGGCGAACGCGAAGTCTTCCGGCTGTGCGTCTGGGGCGGCCTGGACTACGCCTCCGCCGCCGAGGCCCTGGGCGTCCCGATCGGCACCGTGCGCTCCCGGCTGTCCCGGGCGCGCACCCGTCTGCGCCTCCTCACAGAACAGGAACTGACGATCTCCATGGAACTGGCCGTCGCCTCCGGACAGGTACCGGGCAGCCGCCCCGAGGCGGTCCGGTCGATGCGGGGGGACCTCCGGTGAACGACACACCCGAGCGGCTCTCCGCCGACCGCCACCGAATGCTGAAGGAGCATCTGATGAGCGAGATCGCAGGGAACCCGGCCGTCAGGAAGCCGCGATCCCGGCGGCGCCTGGGCTGGCTGGCGGCGCCGCCGCTGGTCGTCGGCCTCGCCGCGGCGACGGCCCTGATCATCCCGGGGCAGCAGGCGACCGGCGGTCGCACGGCGATCGCGCCGGCCAACGCCCCGGGCCGCTCGGGGCCGCCCGCGCCCAGCCCCCGCGGCGGCGGGGGCGCCATCAGCGATTCGGCGACCACCGCCGCCGCGGCCACC